>NZ_JAUBVF010000021.1:0-98504 GCF_036705685.1 Microcoleus sp. AT3-A2 | reverse complement strand
AAAGGTTTCATCCTATTTTACCTTTTTTGGTCTACCCCCTTGACAATTTGCACTTTTTCTTAACTTGTCACAAATGGCTATAAGTAAGTCAAAAAGACTCAACTTTATCGATTTACCGCTTACTTCCTGCTGCAAAGCGCGATCTTAAGCTGACGCTACTTTTGTCCACTGCACGGGCAATCTTGGCATAGCTTGCCATTTTATGCGATCGGCCTGGAATAAATATTCCTTGAAACCAGCGTTCTATGTTTTTTGCAGTATTCAAATTTCTGTCTGCTGTATGAGCGCACTTGCGACATAAATCAACGCGATTTCTCAGGCATTTTTGCCGCAATAAATTTTCCAAACTTAGCCTATTTTAAAGTTGTTAACCCTCGGTATTCCCGTGTCAAATTAGATATTTCTTTGTAGGACATTTACAAATTAAATTCGTACCTCCTACATTCAACTCTTGAGCCAACTAAATTGTTAGCATTCAACAATTATTTAATCTCTTAATTCTCTAGCTAGCGTTACCTATCCCTAGTTTTGGGCGAGGTGATACGTAATTTTATGGAGCGCATTTTTGCGGATATTTGTGACTTTGGCCTGTAGTCCCGCGAGCTTATTTAAGTAAGTAGGCGCTGTAAAACTTAAAAATATTTAAAACATCGTTTCGCCGTGTCCCATGTTTATGAGAACCGCTATCTACACTCGTTTGTAGGAACAATGTTGCCGAGCTTTTTATCCTATCTCACTGGAAAACTTCTGCAAACTAATGTCTACTTATAGAAATCTAGTTATTTAGGGAGCATCGGCAGCTTGCCCTAAAATCGCTCGCCTAGCAATCTTTGTCGCACCCCCTCAGCGATTTTCTGCCCCAGATACTCGGGAATTAAACTTTCATTGGGCCCCAACAAGTAGAGAATCAGGCGAGTTCGCCCCCGCCAAACCAGCAAATTAGCATTTACTACCAACAAATCCTCTTGCCAGATGGCATACATAACTTTGTAAAAAAGTCCAGGTTGATTATCTGCTTCAATCAGCAAAGCTGGCAAGTGGAAAACCGGATCGACGTAGAATTCAGTTGCCACATCTTCTAAACCCGCGTCTAAATTAAATTCCACCGCCAACATCTCTTCAACCTCAAAATGCCCTGCTAAGGCCTCTCGAACGGCTCTACAGACGTTTTCTGCTGTTTTATCTGCCAGTACCTTGCCACCGCGAGATACGACCAATTTGATAAATACCAGCATCGGCGGGTAAATTTGACCGTACAGACTCAGACTGTGAATCGTCAGCCCGTAGGCCGCGAGCACTCCAAAAATATCGCTCAATAGAAAAGACTGGTTCCGGTAAGCAAAATGCAGGGCACTTTTGTTACCTTCGGCTCGGATTTCGATGACTGCTTGCCGAGTTTTGTAAAGCTGGTAAGCTAATTTGAGGTTTTGCAACTGGATTTCGCTGCTGACAAATTGCTCATAAAACTGCGGAAACGCTCGGTTAAAGCGCTTGAGAAGTTCTAGTGTAGATGGTTTTAAACCCGAAGCCATAATTGAGGAGAAGGTGCGGGAGATATACTGGTATTGACTCTTCCATGCCTTATGGCAATGGGATTTTCGATTCGACGATTCGACTTAAATTGTGCCCGTCTCCTCACTAAAAGCAAAAGTCAAATCTGTCTGAGAACTTATCACGAGAATGTCACCGTTGCGCCATTCCAGTGGTATTTTCCACCAAGGGTATAAGTTCCGGCGCGATCGGCGGCACTCAAAAGAAGCATTTCCCAAAATGTCTCTGTCCTGGTTCGGCAACAAATTTTACCTTAAAAGCGGGTTGTCCGGGCACTGGCTAGCAGAACAGTTCTACCAGACTTGACAGAATCAAAAAAGCGCAGACTCAATGTTGGACGACAAATCCCTGTTTTCGGCGTAAGATGAGTGTACCGTAAACTGTTCCTCAAGAGGCTACCGGCAATTGATCCTACGCCGATCGGAGTGGGTTTATCTGTCTGGTTCTCTTTCTCGTCGTCCAACTTCTACTACCTTAACCGCGCCTGCATGGGTTTTTGGAAAAACTTATTTAGTAGTTCTGAGTCTGCCTCTGTACCCCAAACAGCGGATTTTGAGGAAGATGTGGCTGTTGGGTTAGGCGATCCGCTTTCCCCAACGTTTCGCAAACCCGCCAGCGGCAACGCTCGCATCTTTTTCAGTTGCGATCGGGACATTGACCTCTACGAACTCGAAGAACTTTGTAATGCAGTGGGTTGGTCCCGCCGTCCCCTGCGTAAAGTCAAAAAAGCTATTCAGCACAGCTTCCTAGTCGTCTCTATGTGGGAGATGCGGGGCAGCCAGCGACGGCTGGTGGGTTTCGCCAGAGCGACTTCAGACCATGCTTTTAATGCCACGCTTTGGGATGTAGTAGTTCATCCCGACTACCAGGGCAAAGGCATGGGCAAGGCGCTGATGAAATACATCATAAAAAAACTCCGCAGTGAAGATATCAGCAACATTACCTTATTTGCTGACCCTCAAGTGGTGGATTTTTACCGCAATTTGGGCTTTATGTCCGATCCAGAGGGGATTAAAGGTATGTTTTGGTATCCAGATTAGCGAGCGAGGTGCCAGTCGGCGTTGATTTGTTGAGGAAATACAATACAATATTGACGCTGCCAACACCGACTGCACCTGTGCGCTGCCCTCAGTTACGCTTGGATGTATCCCGGCATCAGGGCCGTTATGAAGCTGTGCAAGTATTGTCAGTGGATTTGAGCAGAGCACGATAGGAGTTAGGGGCTGGTATCGGTTTTTGGGTGGGATCAAACCGCACAACCTGAAAAAAACTTCGCCTTCGCTGCATGGAGAGCTAAATATTTAATAAAGCTTGACAAGCAAGCGGTTTTGTGTGTTAATGGTTAGAGGTTAGCTAACTATACCACCGGGATGTAGCGCAGCTTGGTAGCGCGCCTGCTTTGGGAGCAGGATGTCGCAGGTTCAAATCCTGTCATCCCGATCGCACAATGTTAAATAATAGATTGAAGCATAACTGTCTCTGATGTTTACATTTTGTCAAAATGAAAACAAATTGAGGCAGTTTTTGCCGATCGTGTTAACTCGCCAGTCTTTGCGTTAATGTGTTTCAGGATCGCTCCTGATGGAAAAAACATGAAATCATTAGTTCGTTTGGGCGCAATATTGGGAATTGTCGGCAGCACTCTGCTGTGCCCCTCCCCAATTGGCAAGATGTCTGCACTGGCACTGCCGGAGCCGCAAATTTTGGAAAAATTGCGATCAGTGCCGGTATTTACGATTACAGACGCTCAGGGTGCGCCCCTCGTCGCTTCTGTTCCCAAGCAGGGTCAGGGTCAAACTGGTAATGCTTCCGTGGCGGGAATTTTCATCAGCCAGAAAGATGCTCAAGCTTTTGTCGATCAACTGAAAACCAGAAATCCTCAGTTGGCGGCCACGGTGCGCGTGATGCCGGTGTCGCTGGGGGAAATTTATCAGATCACTCAAGCAAATAAAGGCAAGCCGGAGGAAGTACAATTTGCTTTCGTTCCGGCTCCGCAGCAGGTGCAGTCGGCTAAAACTGTACTTCAGCAGACTGGTCAACAAGTTAATGAGTTCAACGGTGTACCTCTGTTTTTGGCCAGAGGCGGCGCAGAAAATGGTTATTTGACGATTCAGCGAGGCCAGCAAGAGGTGATTCCCTTGTTTTTTAACAAGGAGGATTTACAGGGCATGGTCGATCGTTTTAAGCAGCAGCAGCCGAACGTGACTGCCACAATTAAGATTGAGGTGGTGAACTTGGAGAGCGTTTTAGAAGCTTTGCGTACTGAGAACGACCCGTTTTTGACCCAAATGATTTTGATTCCGTCGCGGGAGTCGCTGGAATTTGTGCGATCGCTCCAACCTGCCGGTGCGGGCCAAAATCCACAGGTTTCTCCGGCTCCAGCTCGGCCGGCTCCAGCTCCGGCTCCAGCTCGGCCGGCTCGCTAATAGTTAGTCAGCAGTCATTAGTCATCAGTCATCAGTTATTACTCATGAAATAGTAGGTTGGGTTTCTCGACTCAACCTACTATTTACTAATTACTAATTACCAGTTAGCAATTAACAATTACCCCTTCCAAAAAAGTATTATGTTTGTTTCTGGTTTAGAGCTTTGGCAGTGGGTGAATCAAGCTAAAACAGAGGCGATCACCCATGACATTCCCCTAGCAGAAATCGACTGGCTGCTGCAAGAGCTGGCTGGTTTGGATAGGTTGGCTCTGCGTTTGGAGTCGTTTAAAGATTTGCCAAAAATTGAATTAAAGTTGTCTTTATCTGAACTTGCTCAATTGTTGCAGCGGCGCTTACAGGAACGGGTGCCGGTGCAGTATTTAACGGGAGTTGCACATTGGCGGCATTTTTCGCTCAAAGTAACGCCGGCGGTGCTAATTCCCCGTCCTGAAACGGAATTGCTGATCGATTTAACTGTAGAAGCTGTGAAAAGCTATTCAGTTAATCCCCAATCGAATTGGGTAGATTTGGGAACGGGCAGCGGGGCGATCGCGATCGGCTTGGCTTCTGCGTTGACAAATGCTAGGGTTTATGCAGTAGATTGCAGTTCGGAAGCTTTGGCAGTTGCTCGACTGAATGCTGAGAATTTGGGCTTTGAATCGCGAGTTAATTTTTATCAAGGTTTGTGGTGGGAACCGTTAGCATTTCTCAAAGGTCAAGTCAGCGGCATGGTGTCTAACCCCCCTTACATTCCCAGCAGCACGGTGCTGACTCTGGAACCGGAAGTTTTGAAGCACGAACCTCATCTGGCCTTAGACGGTGGTTTTGACGGGTTAGATTGCATCCGGCATTTGGTAGAAACGGCTCCTGATTATTTAGAATCCGGGGGAGTTTGGTTGGTGGAGATGATGGCGGGACAAGCTGAGGCGGTAGCTGATATGCTGCAAAGTCACGGGAGTTACGGTGAAGTTCAGATATTTTCCGATTTAGCAGGAATCGATCGGTTTGCCTTAGCGTATCGACGTTAGGTTTCAAGAATATGTCGTACTTCAAAAATCTAAAATCTAAAATCTAAAATGGCATGACACAAGTTTCGATCGACTCCTTGATTCAAGGGGCAATTTCTGGCAATCATATCGTCAGTTTTCCTACAGATACTGTACCCGCTTTGGCTGCGCGTCCCGATCGCTCGGAGTTGATTTTTGCAGCTAAACGCCGCAGTCAAGACAAACCGCTGATTTTGATGGCGGCATCGGCGAGGGCTTTGTGGCCTTACGTGCAGGGAAGTCCAGCAGAGTTAAAATTGTGGCAGCAAGTAGCCGAATCCTATTGGCCGGGGGCGTTAACTTTAGTGCTGCCGGCTTCGCCAAAAGTTCCGGCGGCTCTCAATCCCATCGATCGGACTACAATCGGAGTACGAGTGCCTAACCTTCCCCTTGCGCTCAAAATTCTAGAGCAGACAGGCTCTTTGGCTACTACCAGTGCTAATTTATCCGGCCAGCCGCCTCTGGAATCGGTGGCAGAAATTGAGGCTCAGTTTCCCGAAGTCTTGACATTAGTTCCTTCTGAATTAGCAACAGCGACAACAGCTTCGAGTTTGCCTTCGACTGTGGCTAAATGGACGGGCAGCGAGTGGGAAATATTGCGACAAGGCACGATCGAGTTAGAATGCTAAAAGCTAAACTCCAAGGCAAAGCAATATGGCGCCGATCGGCTGGAGCGACTTTATATATTTAGGTATGGGACTGGGGCTGGGTTTGGGAAGCAGTTTGATTTGGCGCCTGCGGCAAAAAAGCTCGCAACAGCCCGAACCAGCGCCCCAAGTGCCCCCTCCTCCTCAAGAAATTCACTTAGAGAAGTTTGATGCCCTTTCCGAGCAACTTAAGCAAACTCAATTGGCTTATCAGATGGCATCGGAGATGAGCCAATTTAAGGCTGGTTTTTTGGCTCGAACTTCTCACGAGTTGCGATCGCCCCTGAGCACTATGATTGGTACGCTGCAATTAATTCTCTCGGATTTGTGCGACGATCCGGCTGAGGAACGAGAGTTTGTCGAGCAAGCTCACGTCGCGGCACTCAAGCTGGTGAAATTAATAGATGAAATTATCTCTGTTGCTAAAACTGAACACGGCACTGAGACGATGGATATTGAGCCGATTCAGTTAGCTAAGGTTTTTGACGAGGTTGATGATTTAACTTACTTGCAAGCTGCTAATCGCGGCATTCGTTTGGAGATATTGCCACCAGATCCGGGGATTTATGTATTGGCAGATTTGCCGAGGTTTAGGCAAGTTTTAGTCAATTTGGTAGATACTGCTGTTGCTCAGATGGAAGAGGGGAGTATTTCTGTTTCTGCCCATGCTTCGCCGGAATCTGGATACGTTCACATTTGGGTGGACGATCAGCGTTCCGTGAGTGCTTGGAGCGAGTCTTGGGATTTGCTGAAGCACGATTTGGAGTGTGATGTTACCAAGAAGAATAGCGATAATTCTCAGGTGTCTTCTGGAATGAGGTTATTGATGAATCAGACTCTTTTAAGTTTGATGAGCGGAAAGTTGGAGGTTCTGGCTGTGCCTTCTGAGTCCGAAGAGTGCAATTTTAACCGGACTCAGTGTTCTATTCCTTTGGCAACTTTGTGATGAAGGAAGAAGGAAGAAGGAAGAAGGAAGAAGGGAGAGAACATTGTAGGGACAGGGCACTGCCGTGTCCTCCATTTATATCGTTGCGATCCTAACGGATTTAATATAACTATCGCTCGATTAATTGTAGGGAAACGGCACTCGTATGTCCTGATTGCCGGTAATTGTAGGGAAACGGCACTGCTGTGTCCTGATTGTGGGTAATTTATAAGTAGTAAGGTGCGCCCTGACGCACCCTACATATTATAGACTTTGATGCCAATCTTGTGATTATTTAACAATTAGCAGTTAGCAATTCGCCATTGCTAATTTCTAATTCGAGATTCTCTTCGAGAAGCTGATTTTCAAGTACCATTGTGGTGCTAGCGTTTGGCTGAAAACCGATGCGCTCGTAGAAGCTTTGTTTGTAAGTTGTCATCAGGTAAACTCGCTCTACTCGGCACATTCGAGGGTGACTCAAGACGGTTTGCACTAATTTGCGCCCGAGTCCTGCACCTTGGTAATCCGGGTGAATGGCGACATCCCAGATGGTAGCTCGATAGATGCCATCTGAGGTGGCTCTGGCAAAGCCGATCGCCCGTGAGCCGTCCCAAACTGTAACAACTGGTTCGCTGTTGGCGATCGCAATTTCCCAATCTTCTATCTTGCGTTCCCTCGCCCAAAAGGCGGCGGCTTTAAATAGTTCTTGGATCTGTACGATGTCTGCGCGATCGCGACCTATACAAAATTGAATGTGACTGGAATCCCTAGTCGTTGATGTCATGCTCAATCTGCCTTCAAGTTGTATCTAAACTGTGTTACTTTTACTGTCTTAGCGGGTATAGTTAATTTTGCGTGGGAACTATCAAGGATTTAATTCCCTATTTACAAAACTATTTTTAGTTATACATATTTTCTAACTAATTTCGGTGATCATTAATACTTTTTGGGGTAAATTTTGTAAAAAAGTCTTTGACTCAAAATTCCCAACTTATAACTCATACCATTTGAGATTTTAGATTTGAGATTTGAGATGGGGAATGACAGATTTTTTAGGGGTTGGGAGTTTGTCTACAGAGAAACCGGGTTTTTTCTCACGTCTATTTCGTTACAGCCCACCGAAACTGTAAAAACCCGGTTTCGAGGCGTCGTTTATCGGTAAGCGTAAGCGATAGCTTGTGTGTTGCCTAATTGCTCAAAAATCACCTATCCAGAGAGGTATTGACTCCACGAAAACACCCGAAGATTGTGCTGTGGAGTCAATTCTTTAATCTCTAATCTCAAATCAAGTGAATCAGTTTTGCAGCCAGCGGGCGGCATCTTTGGCGTGATAAGTCAAAATCAAATCAGTACCAGCACGCTTGAATCCTGTCAAAGTTTCCATTACTACTCTTTCTTCATCTATCCAACCGTTGAGGGCGGCGGCTTTCACCATCGCATATTCTCCAGAAACGTTGTAAGCAGCAACTGGCAAATTAGTTGCTTCCTTCACGCGCCAGATGATGTCCATGTAAGCTAAAGCGGGTTTAACCATGAGCATATCTGCGCCTTCGGCAATGTCGAGAGCAATTTCTTTCAGAGCTTCGCGGCCGTTGCCGGGGTCCATTTGATAGGTGCGTCGATCGCCAAATTGCGGAGCAGAATCTGCCGCATCCCGGAATGGGCCATAATAAGCTGAGGCGTATTTTGCCGCGTAAGACATGATGGGAATATCTTCAAATCCAGCGGAGTCCAATCCTTCGCGAATTGCTCCGACAAAACCGTCCATCATTCCCGAAGGGGCGATAATATCTGCACCGGCTTTAGCTTGAGCAACGGCGGTTTTCTTCAGCAATTCTAGTGTGGGATCGTTCAAGACTCGGCCGCTTAAATCTCCGACTTCCAAATAGCCGCAGTGACCGTGAGGGGTATATTCGCACAGACAAGTATCGACCATGACGATTAAATCTGGTACGGCTTTTTTAACTGCTTCCGTCGCTTTTTGGACGATGCCGCAGTCGTGCCAAGCACCTGTAGCATCTGTGTCTTTATCTGCGGGAATGCCGAATAAAATAATAGCGGGAATGCCGAGGTCGTAGACTTCTTTTGCTTCTTCTACTATTTTGTCTACCGATAGCTGGTAAACTCCCGGCATTGATGTGACTTCTTTAGCAAAAGATTCCCCCGGTACGGCAAATAGGGGGTAAATTAAATCGCTGGTTGTCAAGATATTTTCGCGTACCATCCGGCGGAGTTGGGGATGGTTGCGGAGGCGGCGGGGGCGGTGAGTTGGAAACATAATGTTTTTTTTACGGTAGATAAAGCCCTGTTTTTGAGGACTTGCGGCGTTTCTTTAAAAGTCTAGAGCTTATTGTTGGCCGATCGCCCTGTACTTAAGTAAAGTTCTGTAAAAGCCAGGATGTCGATTGTTTGTAGTAACTGAGATCTTGCACCATTCTCAATAACCATTTTATGGGCCGGCTAGAAGAGCCGAAGCCTTACTCCTCACAGGAAATTCAGTCTTTGTGGAACAGGCCGGAAAGCCGGCTCTTGAGAATGGTGCAAGAATTAAGTAGTAAGGAATGCAAGTCCTTTCTAGGTTTTTTCGTTTGCAGACTCAGGCCTAAGTGTGGTTGGATCGGTTGGTACGGATATCTCGCTGGCTTCATACCTATAACCAGGCTGCCCAGAAGCGAGGATAGACTGTAAATTATAAATGTATCGAATAGTAACGGTCTTATGTACAAGCAACTAATTTCAAAGATGAAACCGCTTTTGAAATCACTATTTGCGATCGGTCTGGTACTGACGCTAGCCCTCGGTAACGCTGATGGAGCTCTGGCTGCCCGCAGCGGAGGACGCATCGGGGGCGGATCTTTTAGAGCTCCGGCGCGCAGTTACTCGTCTCCTAGTCGCACTTACGCACCGTCGGGAGGAGGCTACTATCCGGGCGGCGGCTTCGGAGGTGGCTTTGGTTTCCCGTTCTTGCTGCCGTTTTTTGGCTTTGGGGGCGGGTTTGGTGGCCTGTTCTCGATTTTGATTTTTATTTCGATCGCTAATTTCCTCGTCCAAAGCTTCCGCCGCGCCGGGGGCGGAACTGACGAACTCGGCAACAGCGCCGCCACTACCACCGTATCTGTCGCCCGCTTACAAGTTGGTTTGCTAGCAGAGGCCCGCGGTTTGCAAGCCGAACTCGACTCCTTAGCGCAAAAAGCGGATACCGATACAGCGGCAGGTCGTGCTCAAGTGCTGCAAGAATCTACTCTGGCGCTGCTGCGACATCCTGAATACTGGGTTTACGCGGGCGCTGAATCTGTGCAAACTCGCTTGGAGGCAGCCGAAGCTAAGTTTAATCAACTTTCTTTGGCAGAACGCAGTAAATTTACTGAAGAAACGCTCTCGAATTATAACAATCAGCTCCGGCAAGCAGGGAGCAGCAATATCCTGCCAGGTTTGCAAGAAAATGGGGCGCTGGTTGCTTCTGATTTGAATTCAGATCCTGGGGAATTTATTGTGGTGACGGTGATTGTCGGTACTCAAGGCAAATTGCAATTGCCAGCAGTGAAAAACTCTGAAGATTTGCGCCAAGCTTTGCGTCAGATTGGGGGAGTATCGAGCGAGCAGTTGCTGGCGGTTGAGGTGCTGTGGACTCCTCAAGCTAACGGGGACACTCTGACTGCTGACGATATGTTGGCGGGCTATCCTGATTTGCGCTCGATTTAGTGAGCAAGACTGGGCGCGGAGCATTGTCTGCCGCGCCCCATCCCGCAGCCAAGCGGGGCGGGTCAACCCAATTGCTTTTGAGACGCCAATTTCACACGAGTTTTTTGAGGTCGATCGAGTTAAAAAAGATTGTTTAACAAATGCTAGTATTGAGAGATCATGATTCAGCGTGATTCATCTGCTATTGGCAAAGCCTGCCCGATATGGGTTGTGCGAAGAAGTTAGGCAGGGTAAAAAAAACTGTATTGAGCGAGGACTGCTTCGGAAGAAGTTGCGATCGCGCGCCATCTAAATTTTATATAAAGAAGAAGCGATCGAGAGCTAAAACTTATGGCCGACAGCAGCAGAAAAAAAGCACTTTTTATTTTGAGCCAGTTAAATAATGACGATATCAACTGGATCGTCCATAAAGGTAAAAAAGAAGTTCTAGATCCGGGCGGGATTTTGATCCATGAAGGGAGACAGATAGATGCGCTCTACATTGTTTTGAATGGGAGTTTGAGTGTTTTAATCGAGGCTGAGCGGACTAGAGAACTCGCTAAAATAGCCAGCGGAGAACTGGTGGGAGAAGTCTCTTTCATTGACGCCCGCCCTCCTTTGGCAACGGTAAAGGCGATCGAAGAAACTCACTTGCTGGCAATTCCTAGGCGGCAGTTAGTAATCAAACTTCAAAACGATATGGGCTTTGCTTCCCGGTTTTATTATGGAATTTCACTGTGTCTGGCAGACAGGATGCGCGGTACGATCAGACATATAGAATATGGTCGCAATATAGAATTAGATCGACCAGAGTTTGAACGAGAGGATATCAATCCTAACGTCCTGGAAAATTTGGCGCTAGCTGAGGCTAAGTTTAATTGGCTGAGGGAAAATGTTAAAGCTTGAGGAATTTTAAGGCGTTTTTGAGCTGGGTCTGAAAACTTGCCGATTGACACGGTAATTGAGAGATGTAATATGTAACCTCTCAACTCAAAAAACAGATGTGGAAAACAAAATAGGGGCGGGTTTTACCGGAAATATCTAGCAATAACTGCCGGAACTATAAAAACCCGCCCCTTGGGCTTGCAGTTGCAATTTCGCGCGCTGAAACGCAACTACCAACCACACAATCTAGATAATGCCCGGCCCTTTGCCGCGGGTGTCTTCATCCATTGTCAGTTTTCCTTCCTCGCCTTTTTTATCTTTGATTTCTGCGAGAATTCGAGCGCGTTCTGCGGCTTCGGCTTCTTCTTTTGCTCTCAAATCGCCCGGTTCGTTGACGTACATTTCCGGTTCGATCGCGTAGTTGTTAACTAGACCTTCTTTGTCTACTGTATAACCATCTGTGGTGTGAATGCTTTCGTCATCAGTTTGGTCATCAGTTTTTGCACTTTTCTGCTTCCCTTCGTTGGTGGTGTGCATGAAGTTAGCGCCTTCGCGTTCTTGCCGCGCTGCTGTCTCCGCAGGAGTAATGCCCCTATCGTAGTGGGGGGCTTCCATATCGGCTTCGATTTGTTCGTCGGCCGGTGTTGATTTGCTAACTTCTTTTTTGGGGGGTATTGGTTGGCGATTAGTCATGATTTATTCCTGAGTTATCTTTTCAAAAAGGTCTTTGGCTTATGTTTAAATATTAAGCCAAAGCTAGCTCATTCACAAACTATCTTTGGTTATAGTTTGCGAAAAATTGCTGTGAGGGAAAATACCTTTATTTAGTCTTCCTGAAGAGTGAGAAAATTCTGTTTTTATTTAAAAATTAACTATATGCGACTATTTGGCATCTATCTAAAGATTGGGAATTGGGAATTGGGCATCGGGCATCGGGCATTGGTAACTAATGATAACTGTCAACTGTCAACTGTCAACTGTCAACAGACAACAGTCAACAGTCAACTATCAACTGACTTTACGATTCTTTAAAGAAGCGGATGATTTCGCGGACGTGGTTGAGAAATTGTCCGTCATCGGTGAGTTGGGCGATCGCACTTTCTGCATCTCTTCTCAGTTTAGTATGTTCTGCCTGATTTGTCGCTTGCAAAGATTGTAGAGATGCGGATACCGTAGTTAATTCTCTTCTGATAGCTTCCCGTTCCCGATTTTGGACAGCCACCCACGAATTCGGATTGTCTGAACTTAATTGATCGGTCAAATCTCTAACTGTAGATTCTAACTTTGCAAAGCGGCTGCGGAGTTCGACAATATCTTCACGGGGGTACAAAAATTGGCTGCGGATAGTTGTTAGCCTCTGGGCTAAATACTGATAACCTCGGATAGCTGGACGCAGTACAGTTAACAGCAGTGCGGCACCGGAACTGAGATAGCCAATAGCACTAATTCCGGCGGCGGCTAGGCCGTAAAGTGCGATCGCGCTAAACAGGTGAAGTGCGATCGCCGCAAAGAGCGATCGGCTAACTAATACAGTAACGTATTTGACTTGTTCCTGATCGACAGCAATGTTTTTTTTAGTCGATTCTGCTGCTTGCGCTAAAACTTCTTTAGCTTCAAAATGGATATTCCAGGGAACTGTAACTATCAGCAACAGCCATTCAAAAATAGCAATGGCAATTACCCAATCAATAAAACTGCCTGCAGAGACGTGCAGCCATTGGAGAATGGCAAAAACTAGCAGCAAAAATATGCCTGTGACGGCACCAAAACCTGCGAAAGTGTAATACATAGCGATGCCTTGGTGGAATGTTGTTTTGATTTTGGGTAGCTTGTTTCGGTATGGAGGAATAAGCTGTGACAGTTAAGTAATCGTCCTATTAATCCCGGTTCCTTAGTTATGAGTAATAGTGCGGCTCAAAGGTTGCTATAAGCCGGGCTTTTGCCCACAAATACTTGCTCTACCTGAATGGTGGAATGTTATTTTGATTGTGGGTAGCTTGTTTAGGTGTGGAGGAATAAGCTGTGACAGTTAAGTAATCGTCCTATTAAACTCAGTTTGTTAGTGAATAGTAATACTCTGAGACACTCGGATTTCCCGACTCCTGGTTTGTTTCAGGAAAACAAACCGTTTCCTTTAACCCATCAATAAGGCTTAAAGGAAACGGTTTGTTTTTTGGGAGTGCGTAAGTCCTCAATAATTAGTCATTCGGGATTAAGTAGAGCGACACGAAAAAACTTGAAAAATGTAACAAAATGTAAACGAATCACAACCTCTGGGATTGCTTCATTCCACTGGTAATGACATACTTATGTTTTTCGCAGTTTGTCTACTTCGCGATCGGAATGAAGTCACTTTCTCCCCAACTCATACCATTTGAGATTTATTTGAGATGTGAGATGGGCAATAGCTTATTATGTATGGGTTTGCAGCTTGTCTACCGTTGCATTAATCTTTTGAACTCGTATCACTAACGGCGTTACACGGTGCTAGAAAAGCAGGAATCTCAAAACGCTCCCCTCTTCCATTTTTCTTTTCCAGAGCTGCTAAATCACCTGTAGCTGAGATAAACTGATTTGGAAGTAGATCGCGCGTTTTGCAAGTTGCCTCTGTGTAACCGAGACACTGCTACTGCAACCTGTCATCAGCCACAGCAAAATAGGTGCCAAAATTAACTCTACAGTCTCCGATTTCCATTAATAGCGCATCTACAATCTAAAATCAAAAGTCAGCAGCAAGGACAAACCGATGGCGAACTCAACTCTTGGCTTAGAAAATCAACTTTACGATTATCTGTTATCTATTTCTCTGCGCGAACCCGATATTCTCGCTTCACTACGGGAAGAAACTGCTAAGCATCCTATGGCCCAGATGCAGATTGCTCCCGAACAAGGTCAGTTTATGGAGCTCATGGTGCAGCTTATGGGAGCCACCAAAACCTTAGAAATTGGCGTTTTTACTGGTTATAGCTCGCTGTGCGTAGCTTTGGCGCTGCCTTCAAACGGTCAGATTATTGCCTGCGATGTCAGCGAGGAATATACTGCGATCGCACGACGCTATTGGGAAGCTGCAGGGGTGGCTAATAAGATTTCTTTGCAGTTGGGCCCAGCAATAAATACTCTCGACAAACTAATAGCCGAGGGACAAGCTGGAACCTTTGATTTTGCCTTCATCGACGCCGATAAAGAAAATTATGAGGCTTATTTTGAGCGATCGCTGCAACTTGTACGCAATGGCGGTTTAATTGTAATTGACAATGTTCTGTGGTCGGGACGAGTTGCTGATCCTCAAGTACAAGACGAAAGCACCACCGCCATTCGTACTTTTAACGACAAATTGCGTAACGATCCCAGAGTTACTCTCAGTGTTGTCCCCATTGCTGACGGACTGACTTTAGCCCTGAAACGCCGTTGGGCTACCATGATGGAACCGGAACAGGATAATTAAAGAGTTATTTGCGGTTTGTGGTGAATTTCTAAGGACTCATACAAAAGCTATGAAGAAACCCGATTTCTGACTCAAGCTTCTGGGATAAAACAGATAATTTTTTTTTATAAACCCCGTTTATGCGTCCAGGATTGTTTTTAATTGCTGCAAACCGCGAAGAAATAACAATTTAAGAATATTATATCTAAACAACGTAATTAATTGATTTGAGGCGTAACTTCGGGTGTCTAATTTACAACTAAAATTACCAATTCACGAAACTTTTCAGTGTACTGTTCAAGGCGAAGGTTACTGGACGGGGACTTTAGTTGATTTTATCAGATTGGCTGGTTGCCCTGTGCGGTGTCCTTGGTGCGACACAGGCTACGAGAATGGGGGCAAAGGTTTGCCGTCTGTGCAGCAGTCGATCGCACAATTGCTCGCTCAATTGCAGTCTCCGAGGGTAGTCATTACTGGCGGCGAACCTTTCATTCACCGCGATTTGCCTGAGTTAGTTGAAGCTTTGTTAGAATCTGACAAGCAGGTGAGTATTGAAACTTCGGGTGCTTGCTGGCAGGATGTTTCCCCGCAGGCTTGGATTACTCTTTCTCCGAAGGAACACGTCAATCCTAAATATCCGGTGCAAGAGCTTTTGTGGACTAGAGCAAATGAAATTAAGTTAGTGATTAGCAGTGGCGAAGAAGTTGAGTTTTATCACAAACATTTGGAAAATAGTGTGAATATTCCGGTTTTTCTGCAACCAGAATGGAACTCGAAAAAATCCGCCATTCCCATTATTTTGGAATTGCTGAAACAAAATCCTAGTTACAGGCTATCTTTGCAAACTCACAAGTTTATTGGCGTGCAATAATTTGATGATTTAGCTAGATATATTCGTTAGGTGGGCGGTGCAGAATGGGGAGTGCATCTCCCTACAAACTGTGGAAATATGTCCGATAATTAAACCAGCAATTTATGATAATTTTAACCTAATGGAAACAACTACGGAGACCCCAATGGGAAAAGTTATCACAACCGTAGTAATTACGAATCCGCTGGATGAATGGAAAGCCGAAGATAATCTGATTCCAATCGAGCAAGTCAGGTCTGTTACTCTAAAAAATGTTTTGGTGGATACGGGCACGACAACTTTGTGTTTGCCTAAAGATGTCATTGCCAGACTGGGTTTGAAAATTCTCAAGCAAGTGGTTGTAGAAACAGCGACGGGCATTAGTGAGGCGAGGATTTTTCAAGATGCCAAGATTTCTCTGTGCGGCCGCGAAGGGACTTTTGAGTGTTTGGAATTGCCAGAGGGGAAAACGTCACTTTTAGGTGTGATTCCGATGGAAGCGCTGGGGATTGAAATAGATTTGAAGCATCAAAGTTTGAAGGTTTTGCCCGACGGGCCGACGGAAACTTATTTGATAATTCTTTGATATTCTTGAGTTTGGATGCCAGCAATTCGATCTGCAGCGCTAAGATGGTTAAGCACTGTTTTGCACTACTCTCATGTCCCAACGCGCCGAAACCTCAAACAGCCAGCCAAGTGCATCCCGCAACGGGCATAATGTGACGAATTCTCACTCTAACAACCAAAATACGATTCGGGTTCGCGGTGCGAGACAGCACAACCTGAAAAATATCGATCTGGAACTGCCGCGCGATCGCCTGATCGTTTTTACTGGTGTGTCCGGTTCTGGCAAGTCTTCCCTCGCTTTCGATACAATTTTTGCCGAGGGACAGCGCCGCTACGTCGAGTCTCTCAGCGCTTACGCGCGCCAGTTTTTGGGACAGTTGGACAAACCCGATGTGGACGCGATCGAAGGCTTGAGTCCGGCTATTTCGATCGACCAAAAGTCAACTTCTCACAACCCGCGATCGACTGTTGGCACTGTTACAGAAATTTACGATTATCTCAGATTACTCTACGGCAGAGCCGGCGAACCGCACTGTCCGATTTGCGATCGCTGCATTGCGCCGCAGACAATTGATGAAATGTGCGATCGAGTCATGGCGCTTCCCGACGGCACTCGCTTTCACCTTCTGGCACCAGTTGTACGCGGAAAAAAAGGCACTCACCGCAAATTATTGTCGAGTTTAGCTGCGGAAGGATTTATTCGCGTCAAAGTTAACGGAGAAATTTTAGAACTTTCGGAAAATATCGAATTAGATAAAAATCTAATGCACAATATCGAAATAGTTGTCGATCGGTTAATTAAAAAACCAGGTTTAGAAGAACGTTTAGTTGATTCTCTGGCAACTTGTTTGCGCCATTCAGAGGGAATTGCGATAATTGAAGAGTTACCGAATGATGAAAATTCCGAACCACAGGGGCCGATCGTATTTTCCGAAAACTTTGCTTGTCCCGAACACGGCGCGGTAATGGAGGAACTTTCACCCAGGTTATTTTCTTTTAATTCGCCCTACGGCGCGTGCCAGAACTGCCACGGTTTGGGGAGTTTGCGGACTTTTGCGCCGGAGTTGGTAGTTCCCGACGAGAAAGCACCTCTTTATTGTGCGATCGCGCCTTGGTCAGACAAAGACAATTCCTATTATCTCTCTTTGCTTTGCAGTATTGCTGATACTTGCGGGTTTGATATCGACACTCCTTGGTATCGATTAAAGCCCGAACACCAGCGCGTGATTTTGTACGGGAATGAGTCCAAGCGCAGCGCAGAAAATAAAAAGCGCGACGGCAGCACTGATTTTAGGAGAGATTTTAATGGCGTGATTTCCATGTTGCAGCGCCAGTACGACGATACTGGTTCTGATTTGATCAAGCAGAAGTTGGAACAGTATCGGGTCGATCGCTCTTGCGAGGTTTGTCACGGCAAACGCTTGAAACCCGAAGCGCTTTCGGTGCGGTTGGGACAGTACGGAATTGTGGATTTAACCAGTATTTCGATTCGCGAATGCCGCGAACGAGTAAATAATTTGGGATTGAGCGATAGGCAATTCCAAATATCCGATTTAGCCCTGAGAGAAATCAAAGCAAGGCTGCAATTTTTGCTCGATGTCGGGTTAGATTACCTAACTTTAGACCGCGCAGCAATGACGCTTTCTGGTGGAGAAGCCCAGCGAATTCGGCTAGCGACTCAAATCGGTTCGGGTTTGACTGGTGTGCTCTATGTTTTGGACGAACCCAGCATCGGACTGCATCAAAGAGACAACTTTCGCCTGCTGCAAACCTTAACAAAATTGCGCGATTTAGGCAATACTTTGATTGTCGTAGAACACGATGAAGAAACCATGCGAGCGGCCGACCACATTGTCGATATCGGGCCCGGTGCTGGCGTGCACGGCGGCAAAATTATCTCGCAAGGAAGTTTAGAAAATTTGCTGGCGGCCGAGGAATCTTTGACCGGGGCTTATTTGTCGGGAAAGCGAGTAATTGAAACCCCTAATGAAAGAAGAAAAGGCAACGGCAAAGCTCTCTCAATCATAAATGCGACGCGCAACAATTTAAAAAATATCGATGTGGAAATTCCCCTCGGAAAGCTCGTCTGCGTGACTGGGGTTTCCGGTTCTGGAAAATCCACTTTAATCAATGAATTGCTGTACCCGTCGCTGCAACACTATATCACCAAAAAAGTCCCTTTACCACCCGATATGGACGCCCTCAAAACTAAAGGGGAACGCTCTCTAGAGGATGTGGTTGATAAGGTAATTGTAATTGACCAATCTCCCATCGGTCGCACTCCGCGCTCTAATCCCGCTACTTACACGGGAGTCTTTGATGTGATTCGCGATTTGTTTGCCGAAAGCATTGAAGCGAAGACAAGAGGTTACAAAGCGGGGCAGTTTTCTTTTAACGTGAAAGGGGGAAGGTGCGAAGCTTGCGGTGGCCAAGGCGTGAACGTGATTTCGATGAATTTTCTGCCGGATGTTTACGTGCAGTGTGAGGTTTGCAAGGGTGCACGGTACAACCGAGAAACGCTGCAAGTTAAGTACAAAGGCAAGTCAATTTCTGATGTTTTGAACATGACCGTGGAGGAAGCTTTGGAGATGTTTAAAAATATTCCCAGGGCTGGCGTCAGACTGCAAACTTTGGTTGATGTTGGTTTGGGTTATATTCAGTTGGGACAGCCGGCGCCGACTCTTTCTGGGGGCGAAGCACAGCGGGTAAAATTGGCAACGGAACTGTCGCGCCGTGCTACTGGGAAGACGCTTTATTTAATCGATGAACCGACGACTGGTTTGTCGTTTTATGATGTTCACCATTTGTTAAATGTGCTGCAAAGATTGGTGGATAAGGGTAATTCAATTTTGGTAATCGAACACAATTTAGATGTGATTCGGTGCTGCGATTGGGCGATCGATTTAGGGCCTGAAGGGGGAGATAAGGGCGGCGAAATTATTGTGGCGGGGACGCCGGAGGATGTGGCGGCAAATCAGAGGTCTTATACTGGGAAGTATTTGCAAGCTGTTTTGCAGCAGCATCCTTTGGGGGAGGCTGTAGCCGTTAGTTAATACTAACAGGAATTACGCAATTCTCATAATTAGTAAGGTGCCTCAGATATTTAAACCTTAAATAATCGTTTAAGAAACTCACCTGACGCACCCTACAATTAAAATACTATTACAAGTTAGTCTGCTTAGTCGTCAGAGAATTCTGCTCTGTAATCCGATCGGCTCTGGGACAGAGGTATACTGGTACAAATTAGCCAAGCTTCATCAAGGAAAACAATGGGTGCAAAATTTAACTTTGTATGTCCTGGTTGTGGGTACATAGCAAAATGGGTTTCTGATGGTCGGGGCGTTGGAATGATCGCTGTTGTTAGAACAATGACCTGTGAAGATTGTGAAGCAGTAGTTGACGTTCTGATTGGGCGCGATGGCAAAGATGGCCGGACTGGCGATCCTAACTATGATAAGGAACTCAATATTTGTCCTCAATGTCAGGGATCGCGGCTCTATCGCTGGCCTAGTAAACATCCTTGCCCAAAGTGTGATGCCAAGATGATTAAGGATGAAACATCGATAATGTCCTGGGATTAGAAAAGGCTTTGAAATTTGCATGAGGGGCAGAGTTTTTCCTGGGAGTTGTACAGTGCCTCTAGCTTTTAATCTTTACAGTTTGGGGGCTGGGTCTAACATTTCAGTGCTTTCAAATTATTAATACTAATAATATCGTCGTTTAAGAGTATTTAAGATGCTGGATTGAAGTTTTATGACAGCGATCGTTAGCACGTATTTTGAAGCTCAGGGTTCTTGACAAAGGCTTTATCAATTCACGGCGCTCCGAGTAACTTTTATCCTTTCTATTCGGGTACAGCACAGTAAACTGAGAGCAACCCTTTTAACCCCAATTAACCTATGCCACGCTGGTTTAATACCGCAGGTCTATGCCAAGCAGACATTCATTACGTGCTACCCCCAACACTGCGCTTACCGGGCTTAGAACGGTTAATCGCTCAACGCAACTATTTCGTCATCCATGCACCCCGACAAGTCGGTAAAACCACCGCCATGCTAGCTGTAGCCAAACAACTCACCGACAGCGGAAAATACACCGCCGTCATGGTTTCGGTGGAAGTCGGCGCACCCTTAAGTTCCGATGTAAATCCTTGGGTAAAATCTAAAAATGGCAAAGGATCTCTTCCACAACACGGTCAAAATCGCCCTACAAAAAGATGGCTGGAAGATTACCCACGATCCCTACCAGTTAAGCTATGGTGTTGCTGATGTCTACATCGCTCTTGCAGCCGAAGAAGGGATCGCCGCTGAAAAAGAAGGACGTAAAATAGCTGTAGAAGTCAAAAGTTTCGCAGGTGGCTCCACCATTTCTGAATTCCACACCGCCCTCGGTCAATTCCTCAACTATCGCATTGCCATCGAAGTCTCTAGCGAACCAGAACGTATACTGTATCTGGCAGTGCCCACGGATACCTACCAAATGTTTCTCAGATTTGAACCCGCTAAAACTGTCATCGAACGTTATGAAATCCGACTAATTATTTACAATCCAACTCGTGAGGCGATCGACCAATGGATAGACTAAACGAATACCGCAAAATTGTTTGTGACTTTCTCGAAGACTTTTCTAAAAATGACGCAAATGCTCAGTTAATCTTCGATTTCGCCCGCGATCGATACCTCGTCATGCACAACGAATGGCGCGACGAATATCGCATCTATGGGTGTGCCATACAGCTTGATATCATCGAAAATCAAATCTGGATTCAACACAACAGTACCGAAATCTACATCGATCGAGAACTGATTCAACGTGGCGTGTCTCCTCAAGATATCATTCTTGGGTTTCGTTCCCCCAGCATCCGAAAACTCCTTGCCACCAACTATTCCTAGAGACAAAGGTTGGGAACAGTTAGATAGATATTTGGCTAGATGGGGACAAGATTCCGGTTGGTTGGTCATTTTCGATCGCCGAGAGAATGCACCCGAACTCGAAAACGGTTGAACACTGAGATTCATACTACTCCAAGGGGGCGATCGGTTACATTATTCGAGGGTGAAATCCTGGTATATTATGTACTAATAGTAGATGCGATATTAACTATCTTGAATTGTGGGAGACATTGCCATATTTTGGGCTTCTCTCTGCATGAATTCAATGTCCGATCGCGACCAAGTGCGAGGCCCGTTGCACTGATGAGCAATTAACAGCCCCCACAGTCCTTTGTTCGTTAAAATTGGCACGACTAAATTGGCGCGAACTTTCAGGCTACGCAGAAAATCTCGGTGACATGGGTTAATTGGTTCTACTTCAATATCTGCAATTGCTTTAACTCTGCCCGCTTCGTACAAAGCAGCGTATTCGTCGTTAAAACACTCGTCTGGCCCTGTTGAACCCAAGATTGAGAGATCGATCGCACTCAACATCTCGTAAGTCACTCGACCTTGCCACTGTCTGTAAAAATAGTACAGTACGGCGCGATCGCTCTGCAAAACTTCTCGGATGTCGTAGAGGGATTTTTCAACTAATACATCGCGCTTTAGACGATCTGTCAAGCGGTTAACAATGTTTTGCAGCCGATCGCCAGACATGATATTAACTCCTTTAATTCCTAGTACACTTGCCCGATCTGAATTATTTAACTTGCACCCTCACAACACCTCAAATTATTGGGGATCGGGATTTTCGCGCGATCAAAAATGAGTAATTTTTGGCTTAACAGTTGTCGGGATGCGAGCAACATTATACTATTATTTTGACAGAGATAGCAATATTTTCGGGAAACGGGCGATCGGCTTTTTTTTACGCACCCCTTTCGCGAAGAACCACGGGCGGGGCGCCTGTTCCACAAAGGAAGAGAAAAGGAAGAGTTTACAAGTGCTGGGAGAATTGCTAGATATGCCTAAAGTTGGTTCCTGTCAAACAGAGGAACTGCTACGATATCTCGAAAGCTAGAGGAAGCATCAAATATGTCTGTGCTAGAAGCTGCTTGGAAACACGAATTTATCGCTACGAACGGCATCAAACTGCACTATGTCACTCAAGGTTCTGGGCCGCTGATGCTGATGCTGCACGGATTTCCTGAATTTTGGTATTCTTGGCGGCATCAAATCCCGGAATTTGCATCAGATTATAAAGTCGTCGCTGTTGATCTCAGGGGTTACAACGACAGCGACAAACCTCACGATCAATCTGCTTACGTGATGGCCGAATTTGTGCAAGATGTCAAGGGCATTATTCAGGGTTTGGGATACGAAAGTTGCGTCTTAGTTGGTCACGACTGGGGAGGCGCGATCGCCTGGAATTTTGCTTATGCTTATCCCCAAATGGTGGATAAATTAATTGTGATGAATCTACCGCATCCTGCCAAGTTTGCTGAAGGGTTACGCACTCCCCAACAATTGCTGAGAAGTTGGTACATCTTTTTGTTTCAGTTGCCAGTTTTGCCGGAGTTCTTAATTCAGTTGGGCGACTATCAGGCAATTTCGGCTGCTTTGGAAGGTATGGCAGTTGACAAAAACACTTTTACCCCCTCAGATATCGAAGCTTACAAAGATGCGGCTGCCAAACGGGGTGCTCTGACTGCTACTATCAATTATTACCGCAATATTGCTCGCGGATTTCTCGATCGCCAGAATTGGAGCGTGCTGCAAGTTCCGACGCTGATGATTTGGGGAGAAAATGATGCCGCCCTCGGCAAAGAGTTAACTTATGGAACAGCAGATTACGTCCGCGATTTTCAGATTCATTACATTCCTAATTGCAGCCACTGGGTGCAGCAGGAACAGCCGCACTTAGTGAATCGGTACATGAGAGATTTTTTGGCAAGTAAGTTCATTTAATATCATATTCAGTTTGATCGGAATGCTACTGAGTCTGCGAGTAGGACGATCGCGATCCACTGAGAAAATTATTATTCCCATGCGAGCAGAGACATTCGCCGACTGCTGATTCCCTCCGTCGTGCGCCCGCTCATTTCCCAGGGCTGAATGCGGTAAATTGCAATTACCTCCGCAAGTCCCAGCGAGTCAATCCAGGTGCGATTGATGGCGGGCGAAAGTGTGGGGTTGTGTTCTTTGACCAATTGCATCGCGCGATCGATGTCTGGCTGTTCCGTGAGGCGTTCTGCTCGCCCGTTCACCACAACGCTGCGCCAGTGGGGGAATTTCGGTCTAATTATTGCGTTTGTGAGGCGCCTGTTTTGTGGTTCTAAACAAGTAGAGAATTTCCGTAAAGATAATTTGGGTTAGTCTCAAATATAATCTACGATATTTTTTGTTGGAAAATTTGTATGATTCTGGAAATAAACCCTCGGCAATTGCTGAGGGTTTATTGTTTTTATTAAATGAGGAGCGTCTAATTAATTAATTAATTAATAAAAAAAATATTTTTTTTTAAAATAATTTAAACAAACTTTCAGCCCAGATAAAGCCCAAACTAGCTTTATCTGCAACTTGGGCGTCCATGTTTTATTGTTACCAGCGAACAAAAGGCGATCGTCCCCTAGAATTCTGTGACACTAGATATAATCCGTCCTCAAAAAACATCGCCGCATAACCGCAGCGAGCAATTTAGGGATGGTTCACGCTGCAGTTATGTGGCAAATGCGATCGGCTTGACGCTGATGACCCGCCCCGCCCGGTCTGGGGTGACTGCCAAGCCGGGTCTATAATTCCCTCAAACGCTGGAAATCTTCTAGCTCGTGAGTGCACACTGCCCTCATAGCGTATTGGTGCGATCGATCGGCTTTACCTCATCCTACCGGCTGGCGATCGGCAATAAACCTAGTTTATGCTTAATCACCTGTTAAAAGGATCAGATTTAACGATCGCAGCCTTCGATATTTCAAGGGTTTGAGGGTCTTCTTTACCACCTTGACAGGGCTGGCGCTTATAACATAGAGTAGAATTTTTGCTGCAGCATCCTAAGAGCGATCGAGTAAATCCTAGGCTTACCATCCTAACTGTCCTGACTGTTGCTATAAGTTTGAATTAAACGGAGATTTTTATTGATGAAGTATAATCGATTTCAAGAATTAGATATGATGAGAGGTTTTGCTGCCTGCTGGGTAGTGGGGGTTCATTTTTGGTACTTCAATTTCTTGCCTCCATTTTTTGGATACAGCAACTTTTTCGAGTATGCAAAAGTAGTAGGCCCAGCCTCGACGATTGCTAAGTTTTTTCCCCTACCCTTTAATAGTGTAGGCAATATAGTTTTTGATTTAGTGAATATATTTTTCTTGCTTGGATATCAGGGAGTTCATATTTTTTTCATTCTCAGTGGTTTTGGACTGGCTTATTCAAGAATTTTAAAACCTGATGAAAGCTGGATTAATTTTATGAGGAAAAAAATTATCCGGCTCTACCCTACCTACTGGATACTTGTAGCTGTATGTTTGATGATTCCTCGGTTAAGAGCGGATTTATTTTATGGCAATTTTGGATGGTTTGCATGGTGGAAAAGCTTGATTTTCCTAGATAAAGCAATACCATTTTCTTGGTTTATGCTTCCACTAATTCAATTTTATTTGTGCTTCTTTTTGATATTTAAATTTTTACAAAAATTTTCTCTTTTACAGTTTGTTTGGACTTCTTTTTTTATTAAAGTAACATATACATTTTTAGTTTTAGTGTTAGGATTTAACCTATTTAGGCCAATATTAGGCAATCTCGCTTATCCTGGATATTTAGCAATTTCAAGGTTATTTGAGTTTTGTTTAGGAATGGCAATGGCAAAGGTGTATGCAAGTAATCCTACTTTATTAATTAATTACCTAACTAAGCCAACCACAATAGCCCTAGCAATAATTTTTGAAACATTGGGTATTATGGGTTCCTTCAAATTTTTAAATGAAATAATAATTTTAGGTATAAAATTACCTCTTGGAATCTCTTTTTATGATGCTTTCATTGGATTTGGCATATTTGTAATTGTATTTAATTTTTCTAGAAACTTAATAAATTTATCTGACTTAACAACGAGATTTTTAACATGGATTTCTCAGATATCCTATGAACTCTATTTAACGCAGTTTATAGGGTTAATTGTTATACCAAAATTTTTTACTGTGGTTGTCAGAGGTGAAGCTTCACTTTTGACTGCTAGTCGTGCTATTTTACTTTATATATTAATTATCGAAATTTGTATAGTTAATGCTTTTTTATTACAACAGCTAACAAACTCGATCGCAAGTCGAGTTAGATTAGCAATGGCTGTGTTTACCTCTGAGAGGAAATAATATAAATTAGTAGTTAGTAGTCATTAGTTATTAAGCGAGTGTTATCAAAAACTATAATTCTGAATTTTACGATCGACCTTTTAATCGCCCTCAGCCTTGAGTTGTACAGCCCAAGGGCAACTTTTGTTCAAAACATCGAAACAATTAAATCTTCCGGCAATGCTGCAGGTGTCAGCACTCGCTACATCGGTGCAGTCGAGGGCAATACCAATTTCGACATCAAAGATTTGCAAGATTTGGGAATTAATACCTACCGCATTTACGGCGGGATGTCCCGGTGAGAACCCGAAGATGATGGTAAATATGGCTGGCCAGAAATATCCCAAATTTAGGCAAATCCCAATATAATTAATTGGGCGCATTGCGATCAGATTATGACTAATCAGCCCCAGGGTAGCGATTATTGGTGGTCTGGACAACCAGGTACGGTTTGGCAAAGCAATGCCAGGAGTATTTTTAATAGTCTCAAACAAGCAAATATTCGCCCGGTGGTGAGTATTCGCAATGTAGATAATGGCTGGAATCCGAGTTGGGCGCTGCAACTGAATCCGCCGCGCACAGGAGAAGATTGGCACGAGTGGTGGGAACAGGTTTTTGCTACGGTTTATTGGCTGAATGTTCGCAATGATTACCGCGTTGATGATTGGGAAATTCACAACGAACCGGATAATCGCGATCAGGGTTGGGGCGGGACTAGAGCTGACTATTTTGAATTGGTTAAGGTAGCAAAAGATGCGATCGACTTTGTTTACCAAACTTATTTGCCCGATCGCACTTACCGCATCCACGGCCCGAAAACCGTAGGTGGCAGCAATTGGCCGGCTAGTGCTTTGCAGAAAATACCGAATTATTTCGATACAGTCAATGTCCACAACTACGATGCAGATATTTCTAACTACACCCGCAAAGTGCGCGGCTGGATGAACGGTACTGTCCGCGCTAACTCGCAGCTTTGGGTAGGAGAATGGGGAACTTACAACATTAGCTACGGCGATTTATCTTTAGCTTTAAATTTGATTAAGAATTTGATTCGAGGCTCCCAACCGGGGGATAATTATATTGACGGCAGTCACATATTCTGTTTGTACGACTGGGGCAAGCCCGCAGGGGCGGAAGGTTTGCTAGGGGACGGGGGAAAACGGCGCGCGGGCTACTATGCTTTGCGGATGGGAATTAGGGATTTGCAGGGCGGGAAAGCTACCTTTTTTCCTATCACTAACAGTTCCGATTTAATGGCAGTTGCAAGTCTTGATGCTAGCAAGAATGTTTACTTGCTGGTTGTCAATGACCGAGCGACATCTTACACTGTTAATGCAGATATTTCGGAGCTGATAAAAACTGGTAATGGCACGGTGCGGGAGTTCAGTTCTAAAACAATGGATGAGGTTGTTGGTAGTTTAAGGCCCAAGGGCGGCAATGCGAGTTTTGCGGTGCCGGGGAACAGCGCTATTCTCATTAAGTTCGATCGCCAGAATTGAAGCTCAAATCCTCTGGGTCATAATTGGGATAAGATAGAATTAGTTATGCTCAGAATTATTTATTTTCTGCCTGCTTGGCCTTGGAACCCTGGAACCCTTGAACCCTCGAACCCCTAATTGCACAGTTGCCATACCTAAGTCGTCCTGTTGTGATTCCCCTCCTGTCGCTGGTAAATTGGTAGCGTGCAGGTATCTTCCCTCAAACAGAATGCGAGCGAGAGTTCCGTTGAGGGCGAGAAAGTAGGGTGCAGTCTAGACAATCGCAGAAATTCTTGCTCGTAAACCCGCAGCAGTTAGGCTAGGCGAGGAATTACCCGCCCGCTTTTATCTGGGCTATCTGGCAGATAGCATTGGTTCTGAAAGTCAGAAGCCGTCAATTATCAGGATATGGCACGGAATTAATTTTAAATGCCAAGATGCTGGAAGTAGGGGTGAGTTTAATCGTACAGAAACTTTGAGCGCGCTGGGAAATCTCGCGGGCAAAGCCTCTCAATCAATCTGCTGCTTGCGATCGGGTTTTTCCAACAAATATCACTTTTATGCCCCCTGATGTTTATTCCCTCCCTCAGTCAGGTCATCAACCGCAATCCCCTCACCGTCACCCCTGAGACGCCCGTAGAAAAGGCGATCGAGCTGATGAGTAGCACAGGAGCCAGTTACGTCCTCGTGGTAGAACCACGCGGGAATTCTCAACTCGGAAATCCCATGAACGGGACTTCCCCAGAATCGCGGGAACAGTCGGGTTTCTACAACGGTGTACCGCGTGCGCTACACGCAGGAGGCAACGGGCTGCGTCTCAACGGCTCAAAAGCTCCCTATGCGGGCGGCCAGACAGTGCTGGGGATTTTTACAACGCGAGATATCGTACAGCTAAATTCGATCGGCGCTGCTTTGAGGGGATTTGCGATCGAGCAAATCATGATCAGAACCGTAACTGTAGCCCGAGAATCGGAAATTCCCGACTTTTTTGCCTTAGCAAATCTGCTGGATAAAAATCAGATCAGCCATTTGCCCGTCGTCAGCGACACTGAAGAACTTGTTGGTTTAATTAGCTCTCAAAGCTTGGTGCAAATGTTGCAGGGAATTGGGGAATCGACACCAAAAGCAATTAGCAGCGCTTCGCCACCTGCGGCTTTCGCGTTCCCTCCGCCGCTGCCAATTCTGAATCAGAAAGTAGAGCTACCCGCAAGTTTAATTAAACTTTATCAAATCCCGCAGATATCAGCCTCACGAATAATTCACGCTCCTTCTAATTCTTCGGTTCGCTATTTGGCGCAACTGATGTTTAGACACAATGTTAGTTATGTATTAATCACTGAAACCCCCGATCAACACTCGACTGGTGCTGCTCACAATTCCAAATTTACAAATCCCAACATTCACAAACTGGTTGGAGTGGTAAGTTCGCGGGATATTGTGCAGTTGCAGGCCCTGGGAAGAGACTCTAACAAAATTAAAGCGGGAGCAATTTGCAGCAGTTCGCCGCCGCTGGTGCGATCGCACTCTAGCCTCGAAGCAGCCGTCGCGCTGCTGCAAAAACACTACTGCCAGTTGCCTTTATTAGTCATCAACGAAACAAATCACCCGATCGGGATTATCAATCCTAAAACTATCCTTTTACAAGCGCTGGATTCAAAATCTCTGCATTCTGGCTTAATTGCTTTGCAGCGCCAGCTAGAATCTAGCAACGCTCAATACAAAAAACTCTCAGCAGAAATACAGCGGACAGCAGCAAATAGCCACGAGATAGCTGAAATTTCTCACCACACTTTCGTAGAGCGGCCAAATCTCCCCCCAGCAGTCAACAATCAGGGGATTTGGGACTGGAATCTCGAAACAGATGAGTTTTTTTATTCGGCGCGGTGGCAAGAAATGCTGGGCTACCAAGAAGGGGAAATCTCGAATCGCCGATCGGAATGGTGGAGTCGCATCCACCGAGATGATATTGACTCGGTAAAGGCAGCTTTAGAAGAACACTTCGCCCAAAAGACACCGGATTTTGCAGCCGAATATCGGATGTACTGTAAAGACGGCAGCACTGTCTGGGTGCTGAACCGAGGTCAAGTTTTACGCAGCGCTACTGGCAAACCGCTGCGGGTAGTAGGAACTCATACAGATATTACTCTAAACAAGCAGTTTGAAGTCAAAAACCGCGAGCATGATCGAGAACAATTCCATCTATTTGACTCTCTGAAAGCAACAGTAATTTTCCACATTGATGCGGCGGGGGTTTGGAAATTCCTCAACCGCGCTTGGACGGAAATTACGAATTTTCCGGTTTCCGAAAGTTTGCAAACTAATTTTTTAGAGTGGGTGCATCCAGATGAGCGCGAGCAATGTGCAAATTTATTGGAGTCTTTGCTGTCGGGGAAGTCGGAATTTGAACGGCGAGAACTGCGATTTAAGTCTAAGTCGGTTTCGGGCAAAAATTCCTTGGGAATTCACAGTAATTCCGGCTTTGTTTCCGTAGAACTATTTGCCCAAGTCCGGCGGAATTCGCAAGGCGAAATAGCGGGAATTTTCGGGACTTTGCACGATGTCTGCAACCGCCTCGAAGGAGTTGAGGAACTGCGGGAAAGTGAGCGGGCAATTCGATCGCTCTACGAGGTAATGGTGAGTTCGGAAGGCTCTTTTGACGATCGAACGATGCGGTTGCTGGCAATGGGCTGTAGTCAGTTTGGGATGGATATCGGGCTGTTGGGGAGGGTTTTGGGCGATCGCTACGAAGTGATTGCGGCTTATGTACCGGAAGATTTTCCCTTTGGATTTGCTAAAGGAGACGGTTTTGCTTTGAGCAGAACCTTTGAGCGAGAGGTTTTGCGATCGAGCGAACCTATTTCTGTCGAATCAGCCGGCACTACTCAGTGGCGCAACCACCCCGCTTACAGCGTCCGCAAGTTGGAGGCTTTTGTGGGCACGAGGGTAATGGTGCAAGGGCGAATTTTTGGTACTTTGAGCTTTACTTCTCGCACCACTAAATCTCCTTTTAAACCGCTAAATTTTGAAATTTTAAAGTTGATGGGCAATTACATCGGCGCAGAAATTGCCCGCGAAGAGCGAGAGCGAACTTTGCAACGTCAGTACCAGCGCGTTTTACTACTCAAACAAATTACTCAAAAAGTGCGATCGACCTTAGACACTCAAGAAATTTTTCAAACTACCGCCACCCAAATCGGCCGCGTATTTGGTGTCAATCGCTGTACAATTCACACCTATCTTTCTGAACCTTATCCCCACCTTCCTTGCGTTGCGGAATACTTAGAACCCGGTCACGAATCGGCTTTAGATTTAGAACTTTCTGTCACTTATAACCCCTACACAGAAAAACTCCTCGCTGAAGATATAGCCCTAGCATCTCCCGATGTGTTTGCCGATCCTTTGCTGGAATCTTCGGGGCCGATGTGCCGCCGCATCGGATTAAAATCTATGTTGGCTGTTCGCACTTCCTATCAAGGAGAACCGAATGGAATTATTACTTTGCACCAGTGCGATGCAACTCGGCAGTGGAATCCCGACGAAATTGAACTATTAGAAGATGTTGCTGCTCAAGTCGGCATTACCTTAGCTCAAGCACAACTTTTAGAAACCGAAGTTCAGCGACAGCGACAGTTAGCAGAGCAAAATGAAGCTTTGGATCAAGCACGACAAGCGGCGGAAGTTGCTAATAGAGCTAAGAGCGAATTTTTAGCGACTATGAGTCACGAAATTCGCACTCCGATGAATGCGGTAATCGGGATGACGGGCTTGCTGTTGGATATGGAACTAACTCCAGAACAGCGGGATTTTGTGGAGACAATTCGTACCAGCGGCGATGCTTTGCTGACTATTATTAACGATATTCTCGACTTTTCCAAGATTGAATCAGGAAAATTGGATTTGGAACGCAGCCCCTTCGAGCTGCAAAACTGTATAGAAGAATCTCTGGAATTACTGGCTCCGAGAGCCTCAGAAAAAGGTTTAGAGCTGGCTTACTTTATTGATGATTCTGTTCCGAAAAACATTTTAGGAGATGTCACGAGACTGCGCCAAATTTTGGTAAATCTGCTGGGCAATGCAGTTAAGTTTACAGAATCTGGAGAAATTGTGGTGTGCTGTACGGCTAGGCAAATTGAACAGGTAGCTGCTAATAGTTCACCAGATAAAATTAATATTCTAGCGCCACAACCGCTAGCAATTAATCAGGGAGAGTTGGCACGTAGCAAACAATACGAGATTCAATTTGCTGTCCAAGATACGGGAATTGGCATTCCGCCAGACCGGATGGATCGCCTGTTTAAAGCTTTTTCGCAGGTGGATGCTTCGACAACGCGACATTACGGCGGGACGGGTTTGGGACTGGCTATCAGCCAGCGTTTGAGCGATATGATGGGCGGTACAATGTGGGTTGTCAGCCAGGTTACTCCGGGAAGTTTTAAGTCTCAACCGGGAGTTTCTGGGATCGGACAAAGTATCGCTGGAATGTCGCCTGCAGAATTTACTCCGCCGTCGATATCGGGTTCGGGTTCGATTTTTTATTTCACGGTGACTGCGGAAGCGAATGACATCCGGGCTGAGGAAAAAAGGCCCGAATTTGCCGCTGGTAAGCGCTTGTTAATTGTTGAGCATCATGCCATTAATCGGCAAGTTTTGATCCGGCAGGCAGAGTCTTGGGGAATGATACCCGTGGCTGTAACTTCGGGTGCTGAGGCGTTGGAAATCATTAAAGGAAACTCGCCGCTCGATTTAGCTATTTTAGCGATGAATCTACCAGATATGGACGGTGTGGCTTTGGCTGTGGAGATTCGGAAATTTGAGCTGAGCAATTTGTCCGGCGACGAGGGTCTAAATCCGAATGGCATCAAAGTTAAAAATCCTCGCAAAATAGCACTACCTTTGGTGCTGTTTACTTATTTAAGTAAGGCAGAAGTTTGGAAAAAACTTGAAACTACAGAAGTACATTTTTCGGCTTTTTTAACTAAGCCTTTAAAACAGTCCCAGTTTTATAATGTGTTGCTGCAAGTTTTTGGATATGTTACTGGCAGAAGCGGCAGGGGAGAAGTTTCAAATGTGGTGACTTTGACTTCGGGATTGAAGTATTTTGAAAATTCTCAAGAACAACACCGCGTGCAGCGGACGCCTGCTGTTTTGAGGCAGGTTGCGACGAATTCTGCCGGACAGGATGCAACTAATTCTACTCAGATTCGGATTTTGCTGGCTGAGGACAATGTGGTGAATCAAAAAGTCGCTACGCATTTACTCGACAGGATAGGATATCGGGCTGATATTGCAGCTAATGGGTTGGAGGTTTTGGAGGCCTTGAAGCGGCAATCTTACGATGTTGTGCTGATGGATGTGCAGATGCCGAACATGGATGGGTTGGAAGCGACGCGCCGCATTTGTCAGGAATGGCCTGCTAACAAGAAGCCGAGAATTATTGCGATGACTGCTAATGCGATGCAGGGCGATCGCGAAAAGTGTCTGGAAGCAGGTATGGACGATTATATTACTAAGCCGGTGCGCCGGGAAGAGTTGGCGATCGCCTTGAGCAAGTGCTCACCTCTGAAGCGGGATGAATTGGATGCGGTTACTGAGCAAAACAATCAAGATATTTCTGATCACATTGACAGTGATGCTGCGGCATCTTCGAGCGTTCAACCGGGAGCCGATTCGCCGATTGATTTTCATATTTTGCAAAATCTCCGCGAGCTAGACGATGATGAAGACCCAGATTTTTTGGGGGAACTGATTAAGATATATTTGGAAGACGCACCGCAACATTTAGAAACTATTAAGGAGGCTATTTTTCTGGGCGATGCTGATAGTTTGAAGCTGGCTTCTCACACGCTGAAGTCGAGCAGCGCCAATTTAGGAGCCGTGTCTTTTTCTGCTGTTTGCAAGGAGTTGGAGTATATGGGCCGCGTGGCAGTTGAGTCTGGAGGAGAACAGGTTTTTGATGTGAGTACGGCGCGCGATCGCCTGTTGGAAGCCCAAGCGGAGTGGGAAAAGGTGCGAGCGGCTTTTGAGACGGAATTGGAAACGGGGAAGTTGCGATCGCAAATAGGGTAATTTGTTATTTTTTATTTGTTGGTTGTTATTGGTTATTTGTCAGTTTCAATAACCAATTACCAATGCCCAATGCCCAATTCCCAATGCCCAATTCCCAATGCCCAATTTCCATATTTAACTTTCACCTAAATATGCTTTGCGAACAGTTTCATTTGACTGCAAATCGCTAGCAGTACCAGCGACTACAACCTGACCAGTTTGGATGACATAGCCGCGATGGGCTACACTTAAAGCCATGCGGGCGTTTTGTTCCACCAGTAAAATAGTTGTTCCTTCAGCATTAATATCACGGACGATCGCAAAAATTTGACTGACTAACATCGGTGCCAATCCCATACTCGGCTCGTCCAATAATAACAAGCGGGGGCGCGACATCAAAGCCCGGCCGATCGCCAACATTTGCTGTTCGCCACCGCTGAGAGTTCCCCCTTTTTGACTAATTCTTTCTCGCAAACGAGGAAATAAATTTAATGCTTTTTCCATATCGGACTTGATACCGAGAGTATCGTTGCGGAGATAAGCGCCCATTTCTAGGTTTTCTTGCACCGTCATGCGCGGAAAAATCAACCGCCCTTCGGGACTTTGAGAAATCCCCAAACGGACGATCGCCTCTGTAGATAGTGCTTCTAAAGGCTTTCCCTCAAATAATACAGTGCCTTGGCGCGGGCGCAGCAGTCCTTGAATCGTGCGGAGAGTGGTCGTTTTCCCCGCCCCGTTGCTGCCGATTAATGTCACAACTTCTCCCTGCGAGACTGTTAGCGATACTCCTTTGAGAGCGTGGATATTTCCGTAGTAAGTGTGAATGTCTTTAATTTCCAACATGATTACTCTTTATGCTTTGTGCTTTATTATATTATCCAGACTAATTATAAATTTTTATTGCATTTATTTAAAATTAACTTTTTTTAGAGTAACCAGTAATTTTACTTAGGTCAACACCAGCCTTAGCGCCCATACAATGTATTTTTAGTAGCTGTGGCGACCAACTTTACATAATTTTTACTTAAACACAAGCTTTCTTGACAGTAGCTTTACAAAAATCTCTAAGTAAATAGGTAGTATTAATACGTAAGCGAAACCAACCGCTACATTACCAAGAACAGCACTTAAAATTTTTCAAATTTAAGGAAATTTACCATGAAATTACATCACAGTACCGGAGCGATCGCATTTTTATTAGCAACTCCTTTAGTAACCAGCTTGAGTGTAGGTATAGCGCCCAGCAGTGCTGCCACAATAGCAGGTTCAGCAGCAGCAGTAACGATTGACAACTTCAGTCACGCACCCACTGACACAGGTACATCTACTAACACTAACGCTGAGACAATAGCTAACAACGGTGCAGTCATTAGCAAAGTGAAAGCTGAGGCATTTTTTATATCTAACTGCCACGAATTGCTGGCAGCAAATCTCTCGCAAAGTGCAGTCATAGGCAGCGGGAATAACTATTCCGGTTTCGCCCAAAGTCAAGCAGCAGTGATCGGCGACTTCTTCATTGATGCTGAAGAAACTTTTTCCTTCACTTTTCAGACATTATTAGCTCTTTTAACATCAGTTAATAACCCCCAATCCGAACGCGCCAGGGCGAATGGGAGTATATCTTTCGGCGTGATTAACACTGTTACTAACATTTTGTTAGACTCTTTTCAATTTGCCATCGGTTTAGACTCTTCTAGTGGCTTTTATGCAGATGCCTTCGTTAGCAACAGCTTTAGACCCACACAAATTAACTTTAATTTTCTGGCTCAAGAAAGTGCAGCAGCTAGCCTGCTGTATACTTCTGGGGTATATTCGCGGACATTCAACAGCGCCACTAACTTAAGGTTAGTAGAAGTTAAGAACAATATCGCAGAGACAGAAGCAGAAGCAGAAGCAGTTCCCGAACCGAGCACAGTATTAGGTACTGCAATATTTTTAGGATTGTTTGTCAGGCAGAGAAAACACAAGAAAACAATGTCGGAAGTCAAATCAAAAGTTTAGGAAAAACCCCAAATGTAAATCCCTAGGATGTGCAAGGCGCACATCTTATGGTTTCCATTGAATTGCTCGTTATAAAATGCTGTCGCCCTGGGCGGGTTGATAAATATTATCGGTTTGAAAGACAGATTTTTGGTGAAACCCGCCCCTAATTTTATTGCGGTTAATTGGCAGAACATTATATCGCTTCTTCCGAGGATACACAATGCCCACCTCACTTATCTGTCGGCACACAATACCCATTAACCATGTCCATCTTCTTCTTTTCCTAAATATGCCTCAATTACGCGGGGATCTGAGCGAACTTCGGCCGGAGTTCCCTCAGCAATTTTAGTACCGTACTCCATAACACTCACGCGATCGCTAATTCCCATCACCACCTTCATATCATGTTCAATCAGCAAAATACTCAAATTCAGCTCATCGCGAATCCGATAAATAAAGCGAGTTAAATCAGCCGTTTCGTTCGGGTTCATCCCCGCCGTAGGTTCGTCCAAAAGCAGCACTTTAGGATCGGAAGCCAAAGCCCTCGCAATTTCCAATCTTCGCTGGTCGCCGTAGGAAAGGTTTTTTGCCAACTCCGACGCTTTAGCAGCACCTAAACCGACAAAATCAAGCATAGTGAGCGCTTTTATTTTAGATTCCCGCTCCTCAATCATCGCAGCGGGAGGGCGGAGGATTGCACCCAACAAACCTGTTTTCAATCGGCAGTGTCTACCTACTAAAACATTATCCAGGACAGTCATGTTGTTAAACAAGCGGATATTTTGAAAAGTTCTAGCAATGCCGAAAGTGGTCAGGCGATCGGGCGGTAAGCCGGTAATATTTTTATTTTCAAGTACCAACTGCCCCCCACTCGGTTTGTAAATACCCGTAAGCATATTAAAAAAAGTAGTTTTGCCCGCACCGTTGGGGCCGATCAAACTGGCGATCGAGCCTTTTTCCAATGTTAAACTAACCTGGTTGACTGCCGTCAAACCACCGAATCGCATTGTAAGTTGCTGTGCTTCTAATAATGACATTTTGGTTGTGTTTCCTGATATTAGTTAAGTTGTTAAAGAGTTGCCCTTTGAGTTTTAGGACAAAAACAGTGGAAAATTAAATGAGAGACAGTTCAGCTAAGGTTTAATATCTCTCCAGCGTCTAGCTTCAATGTGGTGCTGTTGTAGCAATCGGTTAAAGTCTTCGGTATCAGTTGTTGCAATGATTACCTCTATTCCTATTCTCTTAATAATGACGGCTTGAGCGGCTATGATTAAGTCTGCATCGTGGGCTGTATAAGAATTATTGCGTGCAAAAGCCCATAGCTCAGCCGCTTCTTGCATTACGTTGCCCTCTTCGCCAGTAACTGGAAAAGATGCAACCCCTTTTTTTGTGATTAGCGCATCTAGCCTTTGAATAGCTTTAATAGCTTTTTGTTTCTCTTCTGATCCTGATTGGCGATCGCTGATCCGTCTGAGATGCTCGCGCCTTGCTTCATAGTTGGCGATTTCGGATATAGCTACAGGAGTTCTTTCATTTATTAGCGTCGTTAACCAGTCCTCACATTCACTTGCTTCTAGAATCGATTCCTTAACTTCGCTTTTAGCGTTTTGAGCCAACCTAGTTTTGCTTTGCTCAACATCGGGATGTATGAGTTTTCCGACGACACCCGTATCTAAAAAAATTAACGTACTCATGAATTAGGTTGCTAGTTGTCCGATAGCTTTTCCAGCTCACTAATGTCCTCTTCACGCCAGGACTGCAAAGTTTTAAGGAGTTCTTGTTTATCATCTGTTTCTATGGCATTTTTAGCTTCTTCATAGAGTGCTTTATATGAGAATTTTTTGCGATCGTGCCTATCAATTTCCCACAATATTGCTTTGGCTGCATTTCTTATGCCTATAGCTTGGGTGGTGATTTTATCTGCTGGTCTTTTCTTGGCATAATCTTCAAATGTTTTATAGCTGATTAGTGTCTGAGCTAGATCTTTGGCTAATTCGCGACCTCTTTTGGTAAAGAAGCTTAGATAATTTTCTGCAATATCTAATAAATTGATGAGTCCTGTGTAAAACAATCCTAGTTGCTTTACTTCGTTGTCTTCAAGAGATGCAGCAAGCATATAAAGTTGGGCAGACATCATTGTTCTAGATATTTTAGCCCAAAGTTGTACATTTTCTATGCCATCAACAGCTTCCTTCGGGGCAAAGTCTTTGTACTTTGTCTTAAATGCTTCGAGGCTACGTTCAAGTTCTTCTAAGCTTTTATGTCTCTCAGAAGGATTGCTTTCTGATTCAATATGGAGATAAAGGTCGTAGATTGACAGCAGCTCTCTAAGCGCCTCCTCTGGTGCCAGAGCATCTTGAGATTGGAATGCTTTTTCTAAGGATTGTTGTATCGCTGCAAATTGTTCTCCAACTCCCTTAATTTCTTCGGTGTAATTGCTTTTTTCAATGATTTGTTTTGTCGCTAAAGTCATAGCTTTGAATAATTGGAGGGATTCCGCCTTGGCCAGACGATACAGAGGATGGCTAATCCTGCTGCCGTCACGGTCAAGCTGGTTAATTGCTAGTTTAGCCTACCTGAGACATTGGCAAATTCTTTTGGAGGCATTAGGGTACAGCATTGATACACGCCAAACAAGGAACCGATCCCCGACTTCCTTAATTTGACACGCACCGAGGCGATCGCCTCGGTGCCCTTATGCAACAAAAGTTAATGAGCGTGCTATTTACTTTTGTCCGACTACTTACTGCATTTTCTAGCGTACAGACAAAGTGCGATCGTCTGTACTCTGCGGTGTGTCAGCAGCAAATTGTGTGAGTTGAGTCAAATCTCTTGACTGACGCACCCTACTGTATTCTCTAACGTACAGACAAAATAGAACTTAAAAAGATTAGATTCTAGCGAACGGCCAGGGCGATATTGTGCGTGTAAATCAGCAGTCGAAAAGTTTTCAATAACTTTGAGATTGAGTTCGTCAGCCAAAGTTGCAATCTTTTCAAACCCAGTAATCCACGGTGCATACATACTTTCGTATTTATCTATGTAATCATTGATATCTTGGTAGCCCGTCGTTCTCAAAATCACCTTTTCCGACATATAATCAAAGGACAATCGGAAATTATGAACATTGTCACGAATTTGTTCTAACACAAGTATGACATCTTTTTTGTCAACCAAAGTAGTGTTGCCTTCCCACAAAAAATATGTCGGTCGAGCGAAATCAAATTCACTCTGTTTCAGCAAGGGGATTAAACCGTCTTTTACATAATCGCCGGGAAGGTAGCGGACATTCGCAGTAACTTTGTTAGCTTTGAGAGTTTCTTCTTTTAATTGAAGAGTCGCGCGGTCGTCTATTTCAAAATAAGTGACTTTTTCGCCATTAATTCTAGCAGCGCGAGTATCCAAGCCTGAACCTAAAATAACTACTTGCTTGCAACCTCCTAAAATTTGATTGGACAAAACATCATCAAAATATTTAGTCCGCAACTTAACCATTTCTTTAGCGGCGGGAGAGCTTTGAGCTATGTGGCTAGCTATTTTTTTTGTTTCCTCATTCAGCCAGATTTTTACTACATGATCAGTATAGAGAGGAATTGCCTCTTCATTCTCTTCTGCTCTAAATTCCGCAACTATAAAAGCAGTACCAGTTACATTTTTCATGGCTAATCTTTCACCCTTACTAAGTAGTTGGTTAGAAATAAACATTAGATGGGGCCGGGGTTTTTACACCCCTAAACTCCCTTGCATCCTAGATTCTTAGCTAAACCCGCCTACAAAATACTATGGTTTTTGCCCTTACCTACTTATTGACTTCTAGCATCTGCTAAAGACTCATTGCTCGCTTCACCATCCGAATGCAGTTCAGCTTGGTGTATCTTATCAGGAATGAGCCCCTCCGGCCGCACGAGCATCATGACAACAAGAGTTAGGCCGAATAGGAATAAGCGCATTTGAATCGGGTCTAAACTGGTGGCCAGAAAGTCTCGCAACTGGGGAATTGCAATTCTGGGGAGTACAAAAGTATTCAGAAAACCCTTGAGGACTTGCGCTAATTGTGGCAGATAAAGTCGATCGGCAGACATGATAATGATAGCGCCCAAAATCACCCCGGTCATGTTCCCCAAACCGCCTAAAATCACCATACACAGGATGATTACCGACACCGAGAAATCGAAAACGCTGGGAAAAATTGCGCTGATATAGGCGGCGTAAAATGCGCCTGCAAATCCCGAAAACGTCGCTCCCATCGCAAAAGCCGAAAGTTTGGTTTTGACTAGGTTAATCCCCATCGCACTCGCCGCTAACTCATCTTCGCGCATGGCATTCCATGCCCTGCCCAAGCGGGAATCTCGCAGCCGCGAAATCATGAAGTAAGCAAAGACAACTAGCAGTAAAATTAGGTAGTACCAGGGAAAGTAGTTGCCGGTGCTGAAAGTACCGACGATGGGGAGAGATGGACGCCCGATCGGGTTTATTCCCGCTTCGCCGTTGGTGAGGTTAAAAGGTCGATCGCACCCAACCAGACACAGCACCAACTCGGGTTTACCCAAAACAGCCGCAACAATCTTCGAGACTGGTTCGTCGATCCGAATCGCGGTTAAATTCCTAAAGACAACCGGGATAATTTCGCCAAAACCGAGGGTAACAATCGCCAAATAATCGCCCTTGAGCCGCAGTGTCGGAATACCCAGGATTACGCCCGCGATCGCAGCTACACCAGCGGCGATCGGCAATACCACCCAAAAATTCCAAGCAATATTTAACTGCCCAGAAGATAGCAAAGCCGTTGTGTAAGCGCCGATCGCAAAAAACGCCGCATATCCCAAATCCAACAAACCCGCAAAACCCACAGTAATATTCAAACCCAGCGCCAACATAATAAAGATTTGAATCTGTACTACAGTAGCAATCCAGCCAGTCTGAGCCTGAATGTCGATAAAGGGAAACAGAATTAGAATAAAAGCTAATGTCACCAGAGTTGCCAGCCGCTGGCGTTCCCCCTGCAAACCCTGCAAAGCACCCATTAACGTAGCTGTCAAAATTGCGATCGTCAAACTGCAAATCCCGTACAGCAGCGTCGTCGGCAAAGCAACAGCAGGTTGACCAGACAAAGGTCTAATCAAAATCCCTTCTACCACACTCGCAACTAACAGCCAAACTCCCAATCCCAATCCCGCTAAACTGCCGATAGTCGCACCCATTTTCGGGCTGTAAACCTTCTGAGCCCGACAACTCATAAAGCCCGCCGCCGTACCCATCAGCCAGCCGATCACAGTGCCGCTCCAACCACCGAATAACAGAACAGTCAAAGAGCCGATAGCCCCTAAAATACCGCTCGATTTAATTGCTTGGATTATTTTATTAGTCATTAGTCATTAGTTATTAGTCATTAGTTATTAGTCACTGTCAACTGTCAACTGTCAACTGTCAACTGTCAACTGCTATATACTGGAACTGTTACCCCAACACACTCCAAACGGGCGATCGCTATATGGTACAAGCACCTCAAAAAACTATCACCCTCGACGAGTTTTTGCAACTCCCAGAAACCAAACCCGCTAGCGAATACATCAAAGGTGCGATCGTCCAAAAACCTATGCCACAAGGAAAACAAAGCAAACTACAAGGCAGACTCGTAACAGTCACCAACGACATCGCAGAGAAACCGCAAATTGCCCTAGCCCTACCAGAACTTCGCTGCACCTTTGGCGGACGTTCTATTGTTCCCGATGTCGCGATTTTTGTTTGGAATCGCATTCCCCTAGACGCTGACGGCGAAATTGCCAATACGTTTAATGCTCACCCAGACTGGACAATAGAAATTTTGTCCCCAGCCCAAAGCCAAACCAAAGTCACAAACAATATTTTGCACTGTTTGAATGCCGGTTGTGAGATGGGTTGGTTGCTCGATCCCGATGAAAAAAACATTTTAGCCTATCCCGCAAGGCAGCAGCCGATTTCATTGCAAGAACCAACAGATATACTTCCGATGCCCAAATTTATGCCGGAAATGCAGTTGACTTTAGGCGAAGTTTTTGGCTGGCTAAAACCAGGGAATATTTAAAACGTAAAACTAAAACGTAAAACGCGATCGGGTTCTCTGATACCCAACTTCTCTCTCTTCATCAAAGAAGCTCACACAAATTTATAAAATGTTTGTAGTGAGGACTAAAGTCCTCAAATTTTTATTATAACTAAAGTCCTCACTACAACCCAATCTCAAACATACTGCAATTTCAAACCTTCTCCTGAACATTCTCGCCCAACAAACCCCCTGGCCGAAAAGCCAAAATCACCACCAAAACGCCAAACACCCAAGCATTAGTCCAGCGGCTCGACAAATACTGATCGCTCAAAGACGACAGCAACCCAATCAAAACCCCCCCTAACATCGCCCCGACAATATTCCCAATCCCCCCCAAAACCGCCGCCGTAAAAGCCCTCAAACCTGCCGTAAACCCCATCGTAAACACAATAGTATTGTTGTACAAACCAACCAGAATCCCAGCCGAACCCGCCAAAGCTCCCCCAATCAAAAAAGTCAGAGCAATAATCTGATCCACATTAATTCCCATAATTTTAGCAGCATCGCGGCTTTGAGCCGTTGCCCGCATCGCCTTTCCCAGACGAGTGTATTGCACAAACACATGAAGCAAAACCATCAATACCACCGCCACCACCAACACAATTAAATCTTTCGTAGTAAATACAATACTCGTTTGAATTCCCAAAGCTTTGAAAATATCAACTCGCGGTAACAAATCGGGAAAGCTTTTCGGAGCCGCAGAATTAGAACCCATCACCGGAATAAAAGCTTTCAATCCTCCCCAAAACAGGCCCATATTTTGGAAAATAAAAGAAACTCCAATTGCAGAAATTAAAGGAGCTAAACGAGGAGCATTTCGCAAAGGCCGATAAGCATACTTTTCCACAACAATATTGAGTCCAGCACAAAACACCGAACATACAATTAAAGCAACTAACATCACCGGTATAGCAATAGCCAAAGGTGCGCCATCTTGCATCCCAAAAGCCCCGAACACGGTTAGGGAAGCAAAAGCCCCCAACATATATAAATCGCCGTGAGCAAAATTGATTAACTCAATAATGCCATAAACCATAGTGTAACCCAAAGCAATAATTGCAATCAGCGCGCCGTTGACAAGACCAACTAATAATTGTTGAATCAAAACTTCAGGATTGCTGACTATTTCTCCAACGATTTTTGGCAAATCAAATCCTGCGATCGGGCCTAATAGCAAAACTATATAAACTACACCTAGATATAAGAGAATACTTTTCCAGTTCTTCATGTTTTTGAGTAATTGGGAATTGCGAATTGGGAATTGCGAATTGGGAATTGCGAATTGGGAATTGCGAATTGGGAATCGAGAATCGGGCATGGGACATTGGAGGGAGAAGGAAAAAGGCATAATTTTTTATTATCCCTTCTGCCTTCTTCCTTCTTCCCGATATCCGTTACATCCGTTACATCAGTTATAAAATCCGTTGCCGAACTTCCCTCTTCCTTCTGATTAATTATTCGGTCTTGAGCGCATTCACGAACTCCCACTTGCCACCTTTAACAACATTTCCTGACATTGTAGTCAAGCTCGTGTCGCCGTTGGTGTCAAAACTCCAAGTGCCGAGTACCCCGTTAAAATCTTTAGTTGCCAAGACAGCTTCGCGGATAGCAGCGCGGTCATTTTTGCAAACTTTATTAATTGCGCCGATCGCAACTTTAGCAGCTTCATAGGCATAAGCTGCATAAGCTTCCGGTTCAGCATTATATTTTGCCTTGTAACTTTCGTACCACTTCGCGCCCGCACCAGTCAATTCTTGAGGAGGCAAGCCGCCAAAAGTAGCGTAAATTCCTTCAGCATCTTTGCCCGCCGCGTCAATTAAAGCTTGCTCTTTAATGCCGTCGGGCCCCATGAATTTAACTGCATCAGGCGTCATTCCGACATTTCTCATGTCTTTAATTATTTGTCCGGCATTGCTTTGAGTAGTGCCTCCAAAGTAAATTATGTCGGGATTTAAAGCTTTGATCTTATTCATTAACGCCTTGTAGTCGCTAGCTTTAATATCAATTCCCTCTCTTCCGAGGACTTGAATTCCCAACTTTTTAGAAGTTGCTTCAAAAACATCAGCGATGCCTTTGCCGTAGAGTTCTTGGTCGTCAAGAATGTAGACTTTTTGCACGCCTAAAGATTTCGCCCAGTTGGCAGCTACAGCCCCTTGAAGGTCGTCAGCGGGGACAACGCGGGTGAAATTGCGAGTGCCAGCGGGATAATAAACGTTGGGTTCTTTGGCTTCGCCTTTTCCTGGTTTAGTCAGTCCCGGATAAGTGTTGGCCGGACTGATCATGACGATGTTAGCTTGGTTGAGCACCGGAATGGAAAGTTTGGCGGCACCGGAGTTATAGTGACCAATGACGGCAACTACCGAACCGTCAGCGACGGCTTTGTTGGAGTTCGACGTTACTTGGGCCGGGTCCCATTTGCCGGCGGCGGCGGTGGCGTCATCGAAAACTTCGTATTGGATTTGGATTTTGCCGTCGCAAGCTTTGGAGTTGGTTTCGGCGAGGGCTTGTTGGATGCCGTTGACCATTGTTTGAGATTGACCCAAGGCGCTGCCTGTCATCGGCAGCATGGAGACAATTTTGACAGTATTTGGGTCTCCGGGGCTGCTGACTGCGACGGGAGTGGCTGCGGGACTGGTTCCGGGGCTGCCTCCGGGAGTTGTGGCGGTGGGTGCTTGAGGATTTTGACAGCTAGCGCACAGAGAGGCTATTCCGGCGGCAAAAAGTAATTTCCGCAATCCTCCGACGGCGAGATTCTGTGTTGGGTGGGTTTTTGGGGATGTGGCACTTTTGCCCCCTGACTTCTTGGAAAAGTTCATAGGTTGGTTCGTTTTTTGGTTGCGTTTTAGCATATTTCCACTCTCTAAGTCTGTAAGTCAAGAGTTAGCACAGATTTTCAAGTTTTACGTGAACTCTTAAAGATACACCGCTGCAACAAGCTTCTTCTCTGGTTCCCGTGATCTTCCTGGGAAGGCGTACCAGGTCAGGAAACGAGGCAAAGCCTCGGTCAATGGGTTTCCAGGAGCTTCCGGGGCTCAAGTTAAAACCTGTTCAACCAGTTAAAAACTAAAAGGGAAAGGAAAATACAGATTTCCTTTCCCTTTCTCAACGCTCCAGCGTCAAATCAGCTTGATTGCGAGATTAAAGACTAAAATCTTCATAATTAATCATTACTCTAGCTCCTTTAACGCTTCAAACACCAACACTGAATCGATCGCCCCAATTGCCTCCGACATTCGCAACTCGTGGGTTCCTCCGACAGTAATATACCGCTTTCCTTTCTTCTGAAGAACCTCAACAAACCGCTGGTGCATAGTCATTCGTAAATGTTCGCTTTCTCGCGTTCCATCCTGAACAAACCCGAAATCCGGCTGAGTCAAAATATATAAATCGTAGCGGCGGCTGTCTGCCATTTGCTCGATCGTCGGATGTTCTGAACCAACGTAACGTTTGTGCCAAATAAAAGTAGCTAAAGAATCTGTATCGCAGATAACGACTTTGTTAGCGCGAGTAGCCATATGGTCTTCTATAACAGCTTGTTTCTTGGCAATTTCTACAAATTCATAGCTGTCCCAAATTTCAGGATCGGGCGAATATTGCCGGCCTTCCCAGTAACACCTGCCGTATTCGGGCACCCAAACAGTTTGGTAGTGCTGTGCGAGCGATCGTGCTAGGGTAGTCGTGCCGCTCGATTCTACACCCAGCACGCAGACTCGTTTGGCAAAATAAGCTTTGGCTGGGGGAGTCAGCATTTGCCAGTGTTCGACTAGGTTCGATCGCAATTCCGTTCCAGAAATTGGGAATTTGAGTCGTTCGCGATCGACTGCACAGTGTTGAGATCCCATCAGTTTTGCCCAAGGTTCGCCGTAATCTTCTGAAGTAAAAGCGATATCGGGTTTTCGCCCGGAAAGCACCTCAAGAGTCCTCTGAGCCCAAGGTTCGGGGGCTTCCGGCAAATCGTCGAACACTTCGATAACTTCTGCGTCGGGATGCAAAAACCGAATCCAGTCGGCTCTAACGCTTCCTGCAACTGCTTGATTTGTTTTGTAACAGGCGAGAACGATTAAACGGTCAACCTTTTTTTTAGCTTCTCGAATTAAGTAGTCGTGTCCTTTGTGGAAGGGGTAAAATTTGCCTACAGTAACACCGAGTATCATAAAGATTGCTGCTGTTTTAACTTTTGTTCCGAGTAAATCCTCTGAAAATTTTGCAGTCCGTAAATTGCCATCAACCAAAATATCGCGTACAAAATACTCGTCAGATATAGCCCGCGCGAGGCATACAAGGGAACGTAAATCGTGTCTGCAAGAATCCACAAATACCAGCTTTCGAGATAGCGTTCCATCAGGTACAACTGGGCGATCGCGCTTAAGATGGTGGTTAGGGCGTCCCAAAATGGTGCCGCTCCGCCCAAAGATACTAATACTGTTCGCAAGCCAAACACGCCAACTGTAACTAAGACTGCGGTGAGGATGATCCACCGTTGGTTCATGCGACATACAGGTTTTTCTGTGCTGTTTTCGCCGCCCCGCAGCCAAATATAAATTGCTTGCAAGCTCGTGATTAAATAGAAGGTTTGAATCGCAACTTCGCCGTAAAGTTTAACTTTATAAAACACCGCAGCGTAGGCGATAACTCCGATTAAGCCGATCCACCAGCCTAGGGGATTGTTTTTAGCAAGTAGCCAAACGCTCCAAGCAGATGCGATCGCGGCTATCGCTTCGATTAAGTCGAGTTGGATAGGGACAAACCGCTGCACTGAAAGCAGGAGCACGAAGAGGCTTGCTGCGAAGCCGATTAAGTTTGGCAGGTTCGCTTTTTTCATAGCAATCCCTATTGCGGCTGGCTATATTGACTGCGAAATCAAATCCGAATCCTTCTTTTCTTTTGAGCGATCGACACTAAAATCTTCATAGTACGATCGCTCAGTATTCACATCCCACAAATCGTGCTTTTCGCCGAGAATATTTCTCACAGCCAGGATTCCCGTCAGCATGGAATGGTCTTGGTTGTTGTATCGGTGCATACCGTTTCGCCCGATTGTCTGCAAATTCTCAAATCCCTTCAAAAAACCTTCAAGTACCTGCAAGTGTCCTCGATATTCCCCATCATAAACTGGATAAGCTTTAAGTTGCCGTATCACAACTCCATCTTGCACATCAGCAGTTGTTGCTAACCCCAAACCAACCAACTCGCGAGTTGCTAGTTCGACAAGTTCCGCGTCCGACATTTCCCAAATCTCGTCGCCTACGCTACAGAAATATTCCATTCCTAAACAACTTTTGCTGACATCAGGAACTAAAGCGGCGCTCCAATTTTTAAAGTTTTGAATCCGTCCCACTTTGGCTTCGGGAGAGTGAATGTAAATCCAGTTGTCAGGAAACAAATCCTTGCGATCGACAATCAGCGCTACAATCAAAAAATCTCGATATTTGAGCGATCGCGCGGCGTGCAATACCTCTTCGGGGGGCTGCGGTTTCATTCTTGCTACCAGCGCCGATATCGGCATACTCGTAATGAAATTATCAGCAGAATATTGAACTAATTCTCCGTTTTGCTCCGCAGTAATACTTTTAATCTTATTACCTTCACGCTCAAAGCTAATCACTTTAGTATCGAGATAAACTTTGCCGTCTTTATTCTCCACAGCTTCCGCAAACTTTTCCCACATCATCCCCGGGCCCAAAGCTGGATAATCAAACTCTTTGATTAATGTTTTAGTGTCGTTGCTGCCAAACAAAGCATTAATAATTGCAGTAGTAAGCGACAATCCTTTAATCCGCTGCGCCGCCCAATCTGCTTGGATTTCCGAACAAGGAATGCCCCAAACTTTTTCAGTGTAAGTCTTAAAAAATGTTTTATACAAGCGTTCGCCAAAACGATTGATCACCCACTGTTCAAAAGTTTTTTCTTCCGTAAGTGGCCAAATTCTCACTTTCAGATAACTCAAAATAATCAGCGTACTCTCAATTATGCCCAAATTAAAGAGAGTATTGAAGGCACTGATCGGATAGTTAAAAAATTTCCCTCGATAAAAAATTCGCGACAATCGTGGCACTTTAATAAACTCATTTCCCAGCACCTCTTGCCACAAATGCTGCACAGCTTCAACTTTAGTATAAAAGCGGTGGCCGCCAATGTCGAAACGATAGCCTTTGTAGGTTTCTGTGCGAGCTATCCCCCCAACTTTATCACCTTTTTCTAGTACAACAGGGATAATGCCTTGCTTGACGAGCTCGTAAGCTGCCGTCAAACCCGCAGGGCCTGCACCGACGATCGCAACAGGATAATGTTTCACTCAGCCTACCTCCAGCTTTTTTATCGAAACTATACAGTTATTTATAACTTGTCAAAGTGATAGATGCACCCGTGAATACCCTGAGAAACGATCGATCGACCTGATGTTTAAGCACAATTTACCTTGATTTATTGAGCGGATACCGGCAAGCTAACTTTGCCAGTCACAGGCTTTTTTTGGTATAAGTAGCGACCCGTGCCGATCGCGAATGCCAGTCCGCTGTAAAAGTAGAAAAGCCAGTGCCACGGAATAGTTTTCAGGGCAAATAGGATACCGTGTTTACTGTGAAAAAATCGGTAAAGTGGTGCATTAATTGCTACCAGCGGTATTGCCAGCAAACCAGCCAGTAGCAGAAAGCTCAGCGACCAGCACGTCCCCAAAACTGCCAGCAGCACTGCATAAGTTAAAATCACGCTGATGCGGTTTGAAACTTGCAAGTTGAGGTCGTTATTCAATTTGCGATCGCGCCAAATCAGTTCTGTCCAAGGCAGTGCTCGGTAGAAAAAGTCAGCTTTCACCATCCCCATAGGTTTCCACTGCTTTAAATGCTTAACCTGCAATGTTTTGCACAGCCGAATGTTATAACCTGCTTGTTTCAAACGGTAGCCGAACTCAATATCTTCGATCGAAGCTTGGCGGTAACTCTCATTAAAGCCACCCATTTGCAAAAAAATTTCCCGGCGAATCACTCCGCAAGCGCCCCAAAAAGTCGAAGCTTCTTCGTTACCGGTTTGGTGCACGTAGTGGTGCAGCAAGTTCCTGTACTGCGATAGAAAATCAGGATCTCCAGGATCATCGTCGTAAGAGCCAATGAAAGCAGCTAAGTAGGGATTATTTTTGAACACCGATATCGCATAGCCCACAGCTTCTGGACAAACAGCCACATCAGCATCCACAAAAAACAGAATATCTCCCTTTGCAGCCTGGGCACCCAAATTCCTTGCCCGCGCTGGCCCCCCGCATTCGGGAATCCTGATCACTTTGGCGCCGAATTCCTTGGCCAGACGCCAGGAACCGTCACTTTCGCCATCTGCTACTACAATAATTTCTATCGGTTTGGGCACAGCTTGAGCCAGTTTTGACAAACAGGTGCGGAAGTAAGAGCCCCCGTTGTGGACTGGGATAATAACGGATACAGTGGGGTCGGCGGTAGAAATCATTACCTAAATTGTTTAAGTTGCAGGGGCTAAAATTTGCTGGGATTTTATTGTTGCTACTTTACGAAGGGTAAAATTAGCTCTACTTTTTTATTTATAACTCGATTGCTGTTTGTATTCAACTAGATTTTTTGCTGGCATTCTCGATTGAATTTTCCCCAATTCATACCTGTATTCTACGCCATATCTTGCTGAGACTGACCTGATGCAGACAACAGCTTTACAAAATCTTTAAATATAGGATTGTTTGTGTAAAGTTGGGAAAAAGCCCCAGCAGCATTTTGGTGGGGCTGTGCTGCAATACACAAGACTTTGATTTTATAAGTAGGCACACCGTATAAAATCAAACATAGTTTATACGGATACCCACGAACTGTCAGCACTTGCGCGGTATAATTTTTTTTACAGACCTCATCCGCGAGTGACTCCTGCACCCAGTCTCGATCGCGACTGCGGAGTCAATGCACATTTTATTACTTTTGGCAAGATATTTTAAATATACGTCAAATATACGTCTTAAAATTTCTGACGCTGTACGATCGAGCTTTCGTAATTTGCTAACATACCCTTAGCTAGCTCCCTTTGAACCAAAACTTTTACAGAAACCCTTTTTTATATTACATGAACACCTCCCAAAACACTTTAAATCAGCCATTAGTTTCAGTCATCATACCAGCTTTCAACGCTGACAATTTTATTGCTAAAACCTTAGAGTCTGTTTTATCTCAAACTTATCAAAACATAGAAGTTTTAGTAGTTGATGACGGTTCTACAGATACAACAGCCAAAATCGTCCAATCTTTTGCTCAAAAATATAGCCGAGTCAGCTTATTCCACCAGCCAAATTCCGGCGTCGCCGTCGCCCGCAACCTAGCAATTGAAAAATCAAAAGGCGAATATATTGCTCCCATCGATGCCGACGATATTTGGTATCCGCAAAACCTAGAAAAACAAGTGAAATGCCTGAATTCCTCAGCACCATCTGTCGGAGTTGTCTATTCCTGGTCAGTTGATATAAATGAAAAAAACTTGCTCACAGGTGGATTTTATAACTCCACCATCGAAGGAGAAGTTTACACAGCATTAATTTATAAATATTTTATAGGCAATGCCAGCTCATCTCTAATCCGCCGCGTTTGTTTTGCAAAAGTCGGCGGTTACAACGGCCAACTTAAACTAGAAAATGCTCAAGGCTGCGAAGACTGGGAACTGCACCTCCGGATAGCCGAACATTATCAATTTAAAGTCGTACCAGAATACTTAGTGGGCTATCGGCAGATTGCCAGCAGTATGTCTAGCAACTATGCAGCAATGGCAAAATCTCACTCTTTAATTATGGCCGATGTCCGGCAGCAACATCCCGAAATTCCCAGCAGCATTTATCGCTGGTCTAGCAGCAATTTTTACATTTACTTAGCTGTCAAAAGCAACCGCAGCGGCAATCACCGCAGTACATTATCTTGGCTGTATCGAGCTTTCAAAGAAGATTTATCAATGGCACTTTTGCGCCACAATTTGTATCTGCTCTTTATAGAAAGTATATTAAAAATAATAGTTACACCGCCACCTGCCTCCGGGTTACAGTTAAAACCAGCATCTGAATCGAGTGAAGGGACGACACTGGCAAGGATTGAGGCGCGGACGAAAGCTCACAGAATGTTGCCATCGCAGGTATACGAAAGAATGCGATTCAATAGTTTAGGAAATCGAAAATCTACATAAACCCTAAATTGAAAAACCCGGTTTGTTGAAGAAACCGGGTTTTTCAGGAAGCTAGAGGGGGTTTAATTCTGCCTGGTTGGTCGATCAAGAATGAGGAAAGAGGGTTAAATAAAAAAATCTAAATTTTCCATTCTTCTTTCTTCCGACAGACATCGGACTGACATCCGTTACAAAATCCGTTGCCGAACTTCCCTCTTCCGTCTACTTAATCTCTCTAAGCGTGAGAAGCGGTAGCAGTTTGAGCTTTTGGGTGCTGGCCGTCTGGCGCAAGGGATTCCCCTTCAATAAACGAGCGCAACATCCAAGCCATTTGCTCGTGCTGTTCCATCAAACCAGTCAAAAAGTCTGCGGTTCCATCATCCTTAAACTCTTCACCGCACTGTTCAACGTGTTTGCGGAGATTGCGAATAATCAGTTCGTGGTCATCAACTAAACGCGCTACCATTTCTGTAGCCAAAGGCAAATCGCCGATATGTTCTTGAATCGAGCCGTACTTCAGAAAACCCTCAGCAGTACCAATTGGATAGCCACCTAAAGTTCTCACCCGTTCGGCCATAGCATCGATATTTAATGTTAACGCCTGATAGTGTTCTTCCCACAACTGGTGGAGCGATCTAAACTGTGGGCCAACTACATCCCAGTGATACTTTTTGGTTTTGATTAACAGCAGATAAGCATCTGCCAGGTCGTGATTCAATAGTTCGATAACGCCTGCACGCTGCTCGTCAGATAGACCTATGTTTAACTTACGCATTGAAAATTGTTCCTTCAAATCTAACTTTACTATTAGAACAAATTTCGCCCGCCACTTACATCAACCCAGAGGACGATCGAAGACGATCGCACTTTAGTAAAATATCTGCTTTTCAGGTGAAAGTAATTGCAATATTGATACCCTTAGATAGATGCAATCAAACTTCTTGTTCCGCAGCGCCTTTGTTTGGCGATCGCACCGATTGGGCTGCAGGCGATCGCCCGCTCAATCCCGCTATAGAAAAAGGCTGCATTCTGATTGCCAGTAAAAATCAAGGAATTTATAAGGAATTTATGCCGAAGTTAACGAACATCACACACACTTAATTGTGTGGGCTGCTTTCAATGACGGCATAAGAGATTTGCAATGAAATATAACCCCATTTATCATAGAAGGCTAGGAAACAGATTGTCGGACATGAGCGGTTCTGATCTGTGTGATTGGGATGCTACAAATGATATTGAATGAAACCGTTAAATCGACGTTGAAGGATGCTGCCAAGAAACAGACGGGTGATCGCTGTCTAAACTTTATGGCAAAAGTGGCGCAAGACCCCGATCGAATACAGCCGTGAAACCCTTTGTCGCATCTGGTAGACCGCCGGGAGAAACTGTTTGCTCGCTTCACCATCAGGAACAATTGCTGCTGTGACCACCACAGCACTAAGCCGAAGCTATCAACGGCAGTGTCGCGTTTTCGCCCCGCATGGAGGCATTGTCAAACCCCACACTCGGATGAACCATCGTTGCAATGGCAACTGTTTAAACCTGGTTCTTGACGGATGACGCGTCCAGGACAGATTTAAAAAGCAGTCCTCTGTGTTTGCGCGAAGGAGGAGATCGAGGGCATTGCAGTTTGTCCTATCTGGGGAATACGGGGTAAAGTAGCGTTAGGAAAGATTTATCCATACTTTGACTAACTGTGCTACTTTCATTGTTAGCTGTAAACCATCATGCGGGAAATCTGCCAGAGCGTGGAAACCATATTTCAACTGCTGTTAGACGAACTTAAAAAGTCCACTCGCGCGTCTGAGCAGAACTGCCAAGATGTAGCAGGGCGCCTCGCAGCAGAAGTCAACAGGATATGCACAGAAAGCCAGCGGATTCAATCCTCCGGAGATATAGAAGGTTCAGCCCAGAGCCTCGCTCAGCACCGCTTGCAACAATGCCTCCACTATTACAATTTAGGCTCCGGGCCCGGGCGAGTAGAATTGCACAGTACCCTCAGCGCGATCGTCTATCGCTACATCACCCCTCCGCAGGTGCAGTCTAGCTATCAGGCGCGAGTAGAACTGATCAAAGATTTTTTGCAAGGGTTTTATCTCGAAGCTTTAAAGGCATTCCGGCGCGAAACCCAACTACCACCCACCTACAGTCCCCGCACTCGCTTAGAACTAGCAGAGTACATGGCCTTTGTAGAGCGTTTCGGCAAGCGGCGCATTCCTTTACCTCGGAACCGCAGCCAGCAACTAATTATTTTACGGGCCCAAACCTTTTCCCAGCAGCAGCCCAAAGAAACCTCCGTAGATATGGAACAAGCCGCCGACGGAGGGGCTTCAGATTCCGACCAAACTTGGAACGACACCTCGGTGCACTCCGTGCGGGAAGCGATGGCCGGACAGGGTTCGGCGGCAATTCGTCCCGTAGGCGACGAGTCAGAATCTCTGCGGCAAAACGTGATTGAGGAATTAGTGGCTTACTTGAAAGAGCGCAACCAACAAGACTGCGCCGATTACTTCGTGCTGCGCTTGCAAGACTTGCCGACTAATGAAATAGAGTCGCTTCTGGGCATAACTCCCCGCCAAAGAGACTATTTGCAGCAGCGCTTCAAGTACCATTTGCTCAGGTTCGCCATGTCGCATCGTTGGGAACTCGTTCACCAGTGGCTGGAAGCAGACTTAGATCGAAATCTGGGTTTGTTGCCTTCTCAGTGGCAGGCTTTTGGCGAGCAAATTGGCCCAGAGGGACAGCGTTTGCTAAAGTTGAAGCAACAAGGTCTGTCAGAGTCAGCGATCGCGCAAACCCTCGGCAGCACGGTAGCCCAGGTACAGAAACGGTGGTTTAAATTGCTGGAACTTGCCTGGGAATTGCGAAATCGTTCAGATTCCGGAGAAGGGGCATCTAGTGATGAATAACGAAACGAACAGGGATGCAGAGGCTTTCGATCGCCATTTTTTAGACTGGATATTGCAGGCGCCGATCGCGAATACCTCTAACGAAGATGAGGAAAACCTCAATCCATCCCCTCGCTCAGAAGAGTGGGGCGACACAGAAGACAATTCCGGGGTGGAATATTGGGAATGGGACGAACCAGACCCGCTGGACTATCAAGTGGGGGCGCACAGCAATGCACCCGCACAACCGCAGACAATTGGAGAAATACCGACCGTGCAAGACCGTTTTCAGACCTTGTTAAAAGAAAGGCTTAGAGCCGAAATTGAATCCAACCCGCCGCTGTTCCCCTGGGAAACAGAATTCAAAAGCTACGACCACGATTACCCAGACGATGTAGCCCCGCAATGGGTTCCCCCCCTACACATCTGGACTCCCCAACTGCAAAATATCAGGTGGGGCCGCCTGCCAATTCCGATCGCCCAAGGGGTTTTTGCTCAACTGCTAGAACCTTGTCAGGAACTGGTAATGTCGTCGCTGCGGCAAGGCTCGAAGTTAGTTCGCGCTGTAGATAGCTTATTTCCGGGCCAGTCTCAGGAACTCAACGAATTAGCTGGTTTAGTGCTCAGAGGTTCTTTGCGGGGACTTCTAGATTTAGAAGATTTCCCGAATTACGAAGCCGCGAGTACCGATCAACAAATGGTGCTGTCGTTGTTGGCAGCCAAGGAAATCATTGAGTCTCTAACTTTGGATTGTCCTGTGAATCAGCCACCGGTTTTCCGGGAGTGGCTGACTGGTTTGGGTTCGCTGACTCTGGAGGCTCAATACCTGTCGAACCGCAACAGAGAACAGCCCATGCCTTGTTTAAGAGTTGAGTGCCAATTTCCGGGGGCAGGAAGTTTGGAACTCAAGGGAGGAGATGCCGAAGCAACTGCACATCGTCCAAATTCCGGGCATTTAAGTGTGGAGTTGTTTGACCCACAACCGAACAAGACTTATGCCCTAGAAGTTCGATTCCAAAACTTCGAGACTAGACCTTTGATGTTTGCTATTCGTCCAATTTGGACAGGACAAGATAGCAACTAGAAAGGTCTAATTAGAGTAAATAATTTAGGTTTTTACTCTCTGGTTTGACCTCACACAAAAACAGATGCAATTCCTCGACTGCTGTCGTGGAAAGTGAAAAAGTTTAGATCTTAGTTCAAGCCCCCAGATTCATCTGTGGAGTCAATCTAAAATCTAATGACAGAAAAATAAGATTGAGATATTAGTTGAAATCCAGATTAATCTGTGGATTCAATCTAAAATCTAAAATCTAGAATTGTTTGACAGGGAAATAAGATTGAGAGATTAGTTAAAACCCAGATTTATCTGTGGATTTAATCTAAAATCTAAAATCGTTTGACAGGGAAATAAGATTTAGAGATTAGGTAAAATCCAGATTTATCTGTGGATTTAATCTAAAATCTAAAATCTAAAATCTAAAATAGTTGGATGGGTGCACATGACAACTGATAACCTGCGAAATATACCTGTTTTGGGTAAGCTGTGGGAGCAGATTGAGGCCATGCCTCCGCCGGTGATTGAGGATTCTTTACTGCTGCGAATCCTAGTTCAGTTGTTGGTAATTGTGGGAATTGTAGCTACTGACGTTGCTGCTGAAGAAGCCCAGAACCTGTGGGCTGTGCCTGTTAGTATTGTGGGAGCAACTTGGAGTTGGTACCGCCGCCGCGATCGCAATGTAGCTGCTAAGTTCTGCATAGCTATTGGAATGCTGGTGGCGCTGTTCGCTTTTTTTAGCCGCTTGGTGGGAGAATTGAACGATACGCGGTTAGTTTTGGCGCAACTGTTAATCCAACTTCAAGTGCTACACAGTTTCGATTTGCCCCGCCGCAAGGATTTGGGCTATTCGATGGTAATCGGGCTAATTTTGTTAGGGGTAGCAGCGACTCTCAGCCAAACCTTGACTTTTGGGCCGCTGTTGTTGGTGTTTTTGGCTTTAGCGCTTCCGACTTTGGTGTTGGATTATCGATCGCGCTTGGGATTTTTGAAGCCAGAAGCCATTGGCGAAAAAGCACAAGGTAAAGGGAAAAATGAAAGCCTGTCGCTATTTGCTGCTACTTTATCCCCAAAGAATTTTGCTTGGCTGCTGCTGATAACTGTCGGGTTGGGGCTGACTATTTTTGCGTTTTTGCCACGCCTCCCTGGCTATCAGTTACGGACTTTTCCGGTGAGTGCTCCTATTGAATATCAGGGGGAGTTTGACTCGCGCAGCATTCTGAATCCAGGGTATGTCAGAGGGGGAAATGAAAAAGGGACTGGCGGAGGAAGGGGGAGAAACCCAGACAAAGGACCAGGAGAGGTGGACTCTACTTTTTATTACGGTTTCAACCAGCGCATTAATCAAAATTTGCGGGGGGAAATGAAACCTGAAGTGGTAATGCGGGTGCGCTCGCAGGCTGCGGGTTTTTGGCGAGTATTAGGCTTCGACAAATACACCGGTCAGGGTTGGGAAATTTCTCGCAACGAACAAGCTCAAAAGCTGACTAGACCTAGGTGGTCCTATCAATTTTATCTGAATCCGTTTCCCAATGCGCCTCGCACTCAAGAGGTGATTCAAAGTTATACTATTCTTGCTCCCTTGCCGAATTTGATTCCGGCTTTAAACAAGCCGAAGGAGCTTTATTTTCCGAGCCCTGATGTGGCCCTTGATGCGGAGGGGGGTTTGCGAGCGCCTGCAGAATTGGGAGAGGGTGTGACTTATACGGTGATTTCTAATGTGCCTTTTCGCGATCGAGCTTTGTTGGGTAAAAGTGGTACTAATTACCCGAAAAATATTCGCAATTTCTATTTGGATGTGCCGCCGGAAATTGTCGCAAAGGTGCGGGCAAAAACTGAGGAAATATTGCTAGCAAGGACGAGAGTAGCTAAGTCTGATAGAGCGATCGATTCTCCTTACGAAAAAGCTTTGTATTTGGCTCAATATTTAAAGCAAAATCCGAATTACAAAATAGAAAAAGCTTTGCCTTACTTAGAAGAAGGTGAAGATTTAGTCCAGGCTTTTCTGTTTGGCTACAAAAACACCCAGGACGGCAAAAAAGTTACAGGTGGATATCCAGACCACTTTTCGACGGTACTGACAATTATGCTGAGGTCGATCGGGATTCCGGCGCGGCTGGTGGGCGGTTTCGATACGGGAGAATTCAACCCGTTTACTGGTTACTATGTTGTGAAAAATACCGACGCTTTTTTGATGACGGAGGTATATTTTCCCAATAATGGCTGGTTTGCTTTCAATCCGATTCCCGGTTATCCGCTGATTCCGGCTTCGGTGGAAGACAACCAGACTTTTAGTGCGCTGGAATCGTTTTGGAAGTGGATCGCGGGGTGGCTACCGACTCCTCTCAGAAGCGGGCTGGATTCAGTTATAGGTTTTCTAATTGGCTGGATAAGTTTGATTGTGGGCTGGTTTCTGGGACAGTTTGCTAAGGGTTGGGTGGGGTTATTTACTGGTTTGATTGCTGCGATCGGCTTTGGCTTTATTGGCTGGTTAATTTGGCAAGTGTGGCGCAAGTGGCGCCACCGCCGCTGGCTGGCGAAGTTGCCGCCGGTGGAGGGGGTTTATCAGGAAATGCTGAAGGATTTGGCGAGTAGGGGTTTTGTGAAACCTCGCGCTCAAACGCCTTTGGAGTATGCTGAGGCAATGCGCGGGAATCATGCAACTGATGAAGCTGAGGTGATTGATGAAGTTTCGCAAGCTTACGTGCGCTGGAAGTATGGCGGGGAATCGGGTAATTTGAACCAGTTGCGGCAGTTGGTGGAAAATTTGAGGCGATCGCACTTGAAGAAACTCAAAAAGTTAAGATAAAAATCGGCGATGGAAAGAGACTGCTGGCGAAGTAAAAAGGGTAAAACTAAACATCCCATAATCATACAAAAAAACTCTGATGAGCCAGAGGGAAAAAGAGCAGAAAAACTAGAGACACGGGTCAAGCCAATCGGAATGTTACGGCAAAACGCCCACATTCTTGAAATATTCATAGCTGTAGCAGTCACAATATGCTGTAGACGAGTTTTGGCAAGACCCCTGTAATATCAAATCCGGCTGCGCTGGAATGATCTCAAATCCGCGCTTCATCGTCGGGCGTAAAGTCGAATCAAGCTGGCAACAAATAATTCGTGCAATTTTCATTTTTCTGACTCACAGTCAACAGTCAACCCTCACGAGCGGTGCAACCGGAATCGACATAACACCCATCTCTTGTGAAATTTATCCGGCTTTAAAAAATTTAGAAATTCTTAAATTTTTGATTTAATCTGCTTAATTGGGGTTAAAATTAAGAATTTTAAGAAGGTTTTTTTAGTTATTTAGTAATGCACAAATCCACTTTTTTACTTTTTATTCAAATTAATTTAGATGCGTTTACCCTGTACCTGCACGCGGCGAAAAAATCCGGTTTCTGCGTGAATATCTCAAGGGAGAATCCACGATTTTTCCTAGAAACCGAGTTTTTTAGGTTGATAGTGCGTAAGTGTTGTTAAGCAAACTTAATCTTCAAATAATCATCCTCCATCTTCGCCCCCGAAGGTTGCAGCGCCGCTAAAGCTTGCGGCAACACCAAATTACGGCGGTGATTGCCAATCCGAACGTTCAACTCATCTCCCGTTTTGCTCAACTGGATCTGATCCTTAGCAATTCCGGGCAAATACAGTTCAAGACTATATTGGTTGTTTTCCTGTACGATGTTAATCGTATTTTCTTTGTAATAAACTTGACTAGGGTCTTCGTTTTTGTAAAGTGTTTCTTTCAAGCGTTCCAAAGCTGCCAAACCGCCCGCACAATTGGCAGGATTGACGGCGCTACAATCATCAAATTTCAGGCTCGCTAACCTCAAATCTTCTATTTATTTTATCCCGATTTTGACACTAACCCGCATCCAGCCCTTCACAATTATAGGCACATAGATTTGCGCGGCTTTTCTGTGAGCTATCAAGACTATTCTGATGTGTATAATCCACCAAGTTTAGTAAGAAAAGAAGCTTTTGTTACTGCTAGTTATCCCCATTATGACAAGTTTGCGAAACTCACCCGCCAAGAAGAAAAGTTAGATATTATCGATCGTGGCGCAGTTAAAAAACATCGGAATGGATGAAGTGTTTGGAGGAAAATTGCATTAAAATTAAGGATCATAAGTTGTTTTGGCGATCGAATGCTGACCCAGAAAGGTTGAAAATGCTGGAAAAAGCAGTGTCGGAACGCCAGCAGAAAAAAACTGAGCTGAATCCAGGAAATATTGCACAAACCGCAGAGGACGCAGAGGAGGGAAAAGAAGATGGAAAAAAGGTTCAGATTGAAGCAGTTGAGCGTGGTTAGAATTGCTATAATCACCTGAGCGATCGTTAGAGTAGATAAAAAGTAGCAGGGAAAGAGAGTCAGCACCCCGCTTTAATTTTAGGCATTAAAACCGCTATCTCGCTTTCCTCTGAACTCTCGCATAGACTGAGTTTCCAGCTTCGGAGGTTTTCTCATGAAAATAATTTGGGAAAGAATTGATAATTGGCTGGCAGCCAATGCACCTCAAGTGCTAAAAAGTCTCAGACCAGGCGCTAATGATGAGGAGCTCCATCGAGCAGAAGTATTCTTTGGTGTAGAGTTTCCCGAAGATTTTAAGCTGTCTTACCGCGTGCATAACGGTCAGGATGAAGAATCTTATTCCCTGTTCCCCAACTTGGAGTTCCTCTCTATCCAAAGCGCGATCGAAATATCTGAAAAATGGCAGAATTGTTCAGACGATAATTTTAGGTGCGATGGTGACGACATTTTTGAAGGAATCTGGAACGGTTGGTGGAACCCGAATTGGATTCCATTCACAAACGAAAGCAATGGTGCTTGCGAATGCGTAGATTTAGCCCCAGCAGCAGGCGGAAATGTTGGACAAGTCATTATTGTTGAGTGGCAGGAACCTACTAGAGGGCTTATTGCACCTAATTTTCGAGTTTATTTGGAGACCTTTGCAGATGCACTAGAACGAGGAGAATATCGGTTCTCTGAGGATGGTTATGGGTTAGTGGATCTAGTGGACTTTGAAATATTGATGCAGAAACATAATTGAAAGGCCCCAATAAGCAGCACAGGCTGTGGCAGTAGTTTGAAAACGATCGTTTTTTGTGAATAACGTATTGACATTGTAAATACATTTTACCTATACTAGGGAGCATGAATGTATACTTCGTGCTCAATGGCATTACCTTTGTATGGGACGAGGGAAAAGCGCGGATAAATCCCACGAATCATGATGGGGTTACTTTTCAACAAGCTGCTGAATCCTTCTTTGACCCATTTCTAGTTGTCGTTGATGCCAGCCGCAATGAGGAAGCGCGTGAGGCTGTGATTGGGCTAGATAGTCGGTGGAATCTACTGTATGTGGTTCACATTGAGCGTGAAGAAAATGTCATTCGGATTATTTCAGCACGTAAAGCAACTCGTCAGGAGAGGGCAGAGTATGAAGGTTGAAGCATTAAAGCAGCGATTAAACCGCAACCGTCCAATGACTAGCGTGACGATTCGTATGCCCGAAGATGTTGTGGAAGATTTAAAAAAAGTTGCACCATTGTTGGGTTTTTCGGGTTATCAGCCATTAATTCGTGCTTATATCGGTCAAGGTTTGCGCGTTGATTTAGAACGATTTGAGAGCGAGACAGTAACAGCCTTAGTAGCAAGTTTGAAGCGTCGAGGTGTCAGCGATGCAGTGATTGATGAGGCATTAAACGAAGTCCTTCGTGCTGAGTCCTGTTAATTGTCTCTAGCCAGCAGCATCTCATATCAAATCCGTTGACATCGGAATTATTCATCTCTCTCTTCTGCAGACTCTGCGCCCTCTGCGCCCTCTGCGGTTAAATCATTCCGGTACAATCGGAATTGATACCATTACAAAAGTCACTGTCTCATAAACGCAGACCCAACCATCCTACTTTTGACAAAGCAGTTCGCCTCGGACAAGAATGGCGTAAGTCTGCTGAATAGCTCAATACCTGCACGCGGGCAAAAAATCCGGTTTCTGCGTGAATATCTCAAGGGATTATCCACGATTTTTCCTAGAAACCGGGTTTTTTAGGTTGATAGTGCGTAAGTGTTGTTAAGCAAACTTAATCTTCAAATAATCATCCTCCATCTTCGCCCCCGAAGGTTGCAGCGCCGCTAAAGCTTGCGGCAACACCAAATTACGGCGGTGATTCCCAATCCGAACATTCAACTCATCTCCAGTTTTGCTCAACTGGATCTGATCCTTAGCAATTCCGGGCAAATACAGTTCAAGACTATATTGATTGTTTTCCTGCACGATCTTAATCGTATTTTCTTTGTAATAAACTTGACTTGGGTCTTCGTCTTTGTAAAGCGTTTCTTTCAACCGTTCCAAAGCGGCCAAACCGCACATTTCTTCAGAATAAAGTGGCACTTCCTTAACAGGCAGCGGCATGAAATCTGAGTGAATTTCCTGACGGTACTGTTCCTGGCTTTCTTTCCACCGTTTGAAAAATGGGTCAGTTACTTCTGCGGGAATAATCCGGTTAGCTACTACTAAATCTGTGGCTACATTGTACAAACTCAAATAGGCATGAGCGCGCAGAGACTCTTTAATTACCATTTTTTCGGGATTGGTAACTAACCTTACCGAAGTCACAGTATTGTCAGTTAAAACCTTTTCCAAAGCTTCGATTTGTTCGTAAAATTCGTAAGGTGCATCCATCACCTCTTTGTCTGGTAAAGAAAAACCCGCAATTGGTCTAAAAATAGGTTCAACTAAAGGTCGAAGGGCGGCTGATATGCCTTGCAGTGGCTTGTAAAATTTTCTCATGTACCAACCGCCAACTTCCGGCAAACTTAGCAGTCTCAATGCTGTACCCGTCGGAGCAGAATCGATAATTAAAACATCAAATTCGCCTTCGTCGTAATGCCGCTTCATTCGTACTAAACCGAAGATTTCATCCATTCCTGGCAAGATGGCTAATTCTTCAGCTTGCACCCCTTCGAGTCCCTGCGCTCGCAAGACTTGAGTAATGTAGCGCTTAACGGCTCCCCAATTGCCTTCTAATTCCCTGAGAGCGTCTAATTCGGCTCCCCACAAATTCGGTTTCACCAGCCGCGAATCGTGCCCGAGTTCCATGTCGAAGCTGTCGGCTAAGGAGTGAGCGGGATCTGTGCTCAGCACTAGGGTTTTGTATCCCAATTCGGCACACCGCAGCCCCGTCGCAGCGGCTACGGAGGTTTTGCCGACGCCGCCTTTTCCGGTCATTAATATTAAGCGCATTGATTGTTTAGCTCGCCTGAAAATTCTTTACTTCTTTATTGTAACGTTATGTAACAGAGATTAATTTAGTGGGGGAATTAATTTTGGCGACAAGCAGCCGCTGAACCCAGCACATTTCCCGTGATCCAGGAAATTGCTGCCATGTCAAGATTAGTTCAAATTACTTATCTCAGATATCAATTGCAACAAATAAAAATCCATCAGCGTTCATCTGTGTTGATCTGCTAACATCTGCGGTTAAAAAAGGGAGCTCGCTCTTGAAACACTATTTTTTATTGTTAAAAAACCTAAAAAAAATTCTCAAATATTAGTTTTCCGAGGAAATACAAGCTGTTTGAGTACATCCAACCGCGAACAGTCCCAGTAATCGATGTGAGAAACAATTAAACCGTCGCTGTTGATTTTGAGTTCGCTCCTACCGGCGATCGCCATTTTAGGTTTCCAAGGTAGCGGTGCGCTCCAGCTCAGAGTCCAGCGAGTGTCTATAGTATCTCCAGACTGCGAAATCCCGTGCAAATCGAGATTTACATCCTGAAAAAAAGTCCCCATAAACCCGATCATTTTGCGGTAGCGATCGACTCCTGTAAATCGATTCACTGGGTCTTCAAAATAAACATCTTTTGCATAGATGCTGTAAGTCTGATTATCGGGAAATCTTTGATAATCGTCTTTGATAATTTCAAGAATGTCCATTTCGAGCGATCGTTATTCTTCTATTATTAGAATAGAATTTTAACACAATATATCAAAGATTTGCAATTTTCGTCCAAATTGTGATAGTATATCGGGTTATTTCCTGCCTTGCAAACTTTCAACTTAACATCACAACTATGATTGACCTCTACACTTTTACCACCCCCAACGGTCGCAAAGTCTCGATCATGCTCGAAGAAATAGGTTTACCCTACAACGTGCACGTCATCGACATCACAAAAAACGACCAATTTAGCCCAGAATTCATTGCAATCAACCCCAACAGCAAAATTCCGGCGATAGTCGATCGAGATAACGGCATCACCGTCTTCGAGTCTGGCGCTATTCTGATGTATCTTGCCGAAAAAAGCGGCAGATTTCTGCCCACAGACAAACAAAAATACTTTCAAGTTATAGAGTGGCTGATGTTTCAAATGGCCAGCGTCGGCCCGATGTTTGGTCAGCTAAACCACTTCAAACGCTTTGCACCCGAACAAATTCCCTATGCGATTGGGCGCTACGAAAAAGAAACCTTGCGTCTCTACGGAGTATTAGACACTCAATTAGCAAAATATGAATACATCTGCGGCGACTATTCGATCGCCGACATTGCTACCTATCCCTGGGTTGCCATTTACGAATTTCAAGGATTAACCCTCGACAACCACCCCCACCTCAAACGTTGGGTAGAAACTTTGCAGAAGCGTCCCGCCGTTGAGCGCGGAATGGCTGTTCCATCATTATAAACCGCGCATCTAAATTGTATTTTCGGGTGGGCGGGACACCCCACAAAGCAAGTTTACTGGTTGTGGAACGGGCTTCTAGCCCGTTCAAAAAAAGCCCTCAAACTCAATCGGCGAAATGCTTAATAATCGCCTCAGCAAACTCCGAACACTTCAACTCAGGCACCGGCGGCTCCATCAACCTCGCCAAATCATAAGTAACTTCACCGTTAGAAATTGCCGCTCCCAAACCCTTCTTAATCAGGTCTGCTGCTTCCTGCCATCCCATGTATTCTAACATCATCACCCCGGACAAAATCAGGGAACCGGGATTGACTTTATCCAAACCAGCGTGTTTCGGTGCAGTGCCGTGAGTTGCCTCAAAAACTGCACATTTATCACCAATATTCGCGCCTGGGCCCATGCCCAAACCGCCAACAATGGCGGCGGCCGCATCGGACAAATAATCCCCGTTCAGATTCATTGTCGCCAAAATCGAATACTCGGCCGGTCGGGTTTGAATTTGTTGAAAAATACTGTCAGCAATTCGGTCGTTGACCATGATTTTTTCTTTCCACTGGCCGCTGCCGTGACTGTCCCAAATTGCAAACAGAACGTCGGCTACTTCTTGACGAATTTTGGCTTGTTTTTCTGGGGTCAAAGCCTCGTATCCTGGGTCTATTTGGCGAGCATTATCTTCTAAGCTAATGTCGGGATTTTTTTCTTTGTTGCCCAGAATCCAAGACTCTCTTTCCGTTACGCACTGAGCGCGAAATTCGGTGGTTGCTAATTCATAACCCCAATCTCGGAAAGCTCCTTCTGTATATTTCATGATGTTGCCTTTGTGCACCAAAGTCACTTGCTGCTTATCTTTCGGCAACCGTAAAGCGTGGGTAATGGCGCGCCGTACTAAACGCTGAGAACCTGTTTTGCTAATGGGTTTAATTCCGATTCCAGAATCGAGACGAATTTGTTTTTTGCCATGTTCTGGTGTTGCAGGAATTAACTCAGTATTGAGGAATTCAATCAATTTTTTGCCGATTTCGCTGCCTTTAGCCCATTCAATTCCGAGGTAAATATCTTCTGTATTTTCCCGGTAAATAATTACATCTAGGAGTTCAGGAGTTTTGTGTAGCGATGGTGTTCCAGCATAATATTTGCAGGGCCGCACGCAGGCGTAAAGGTCAAAGATTTGTCGCAAAGCTACGTTTAGCGATCGAATTCCGCCCCCGATTGGGGTTGTCAGTGGCCCTTTGATGGCGACTCCGTATTCTTTAATCGCGTCTAAGGAATCCTGGGGCAGATATTGGTAAGTACCGTAGACATCGCAGGCTTCGTCGCCTACATAGATTTTAAACCAGTTGATTTTTCGATCGCCACCGTAAGCCTTGTCTACCGCAGCATCCATGACTTTCTGGGATGCAGGCCACAAGTCAACGCCCGTACCGTCGCCGCGAATGAAGGGAATAATTGGGTCATTGGGGACGATCGGCGAACCGTCTTTGAAAGTAATTTTAGAACCTGTTGTTGGGGCTACAATTTTTTCGTACATATCTTAACAGCGCGGATAGGAATGTTCCCTATTTTGCCACGATTGTCTGCCTAAACCTCAATCAATCCTAAAGATTTGTATGAATTTTTGATAAATTGATTTTTAACCCCAGATAACAGCAGATAAACGCAGATGTTTTTGGGGATGTCTGCATTTATCTAAAATTTTATTCTTTTTGCATATTCTTCTTCACAATCCACAAAATACACCAGATGACTATAATCACCACAACTATTTTGGAAACCGGGCCCAGATAATCATCTACAAGTGTATAATTTTCCCCTAGTTTATATCCGGCAAAAGTCAGGAAACTTACCCATAAAAGAGTGCCACCTGTTGAGTATAGTAAAAAAGGAATTAAAGGCATATTATTGATGCCAGCGGGCAGGGAAATCAGGGTGCGAACTCCCGGTACGAGGCGACACAAAAACACGGCTTTGTTGCCGTGTCTGTTAAACCATCTATTTGCTTTGTCAATATCGGCGCCCGATACTGTGATCCACTTGCCGTATTTGTCGGCTAAATTCCTCAAGCGTTCTTCGCTCAATAATTTACCGGCATAGTACCAGGGAAGCGCCCCCACCACTGTACCGATTACTCCTGCTGCGATCGCCGGTGAAAACTCCATTCCGCCCTTGAATACCGTGAATCCTGCCAGTGGCATAATCAATTCTGAGGGTATGGGCGGGAAAAGATTTTCTAAAAACATCAACAGGCCAATTCCGAGATAGCCCATCGACTGCATTGTGTTAGTTATCCATTCAACCATTTTGATTTAATAATTTGGTAAGAAGAAGTCAGTAGTCATTAGTCATTAGTCATTAGTCCTCGCTCGTTCCTAGGCTCTGTCTGGCAACACATATCTAGAGGCTCTGCCTCGACTCCCCATGAGGGAGGCAGAGCCTCCTTGTATTGATTCCCCGGCACAGCGGGGGAACGATAAACGATGATTAAGTGCCCGAAGTCCAAGAGTTTGTGTACTCAATTTGTTCGGCAGTCAAGGTATCAATGTGAATACCCATTGCTTCCAATTTGAGACGGGCAATTTCTTTGTCAACTTCCACGGGAATTGAGTGAATACCAGGCTCTAGTTTGCCTTTGTTCGTAACTAGATATTCGCAGGCTAAAGCTTGGTTAGCAAAGCTCATATCCATCACGGCGCTGGGGTGTCCTTCGGCGGCTGCCAAGTTAATCAAACGACCTTCGCCCAACACAATAATCGACTTGCCATTATTGAGGTGATATTCTTGAGTGAAAGACCGGACTGTTTTCACGTCGGTGCTTTTTGCGCCGAGGGATTTGAGGTCAATTTCAATGTCGAAGTGACCGGAATTGCAAACAATTGCGCCGTCTTTCATTGTCTCGAAATGTTCGGCACGAATGACGTGTTTGTTGCCCGTAACAGTAATGAATATATCTCCGACTGTTGCTGCTTCGTCCATCGGCATGACGCGGAAACCGTCCATCACTGCTTCGATCGCCCGAATCGGATCAATTTCGGTGACAATTACGTTAGCACCCATACCACGGGCGCGCAGTGCCGTGCCTTTGCCGCACCAACCGTAACCTGCAACCACAATATTTTTACCGGCTAACAAAATATTAGTAGCGCGGATAATGCCGTCTAGGGTAGATTGACCGGTACCGTAGCGGTTGTCAAAGAAGTGCTTGGTGTCGGCGTCGTTGACGTTCATTGCGGGGAAAGTCAGCACGCCGTCTTTCAACATGGCCCGCAGGCGCACGATGCCTGTGGTAGTTTCTTCGGTAGTTCCGATTAAGTCGGAAATTTGGTTCGGGCGGTGCTGGATTAGTGCCGCTACCACGTCGCTGCCGTCGTCGATGATAATATTGGGGCGGTGGTCTAGGGCTGTGTAGACGTGACGTTCGTAGGTAGCCGCATCTTCTCCTTTGAGGGCGAAGACGGAAATGCCGTAGTCTTGAACTAAGCAAGCCGCTACGTCATCTTGAGTGCTCAAGGGGTTGCTGGCGATCAGTACGGCGTCGCCACCGCCGAGTTTGATGGCGATTGCCAAATGAGCGGTTTCTGTGGTTACGTGGCAGCAAGCAGCCAAGCGAATGCCAGCAAAAGGCTTTTCTTTAGCGAAGCGTTCTTGAATTTGCCGCAAAACGGGCATTTCCCGGCCGGCCCACTCGATGCGTTGCTTTCCCAAGGGGGCGAGGGACAAGTCTTTGACTTCGTGTTTAATCTTGACGGATGTAGCAACCATGTATGTTATTTCTCAGAAATCATCAAACTTTGTTAGTTTTAGCAGATTAACCCATCGGCGGGCAAGTGCTGTGATTTTACCCGATCGGGGTCGGCGCTGCTAATCTTAAATTTTGATTGTGTTTTAATGATTAGCGAACGAGTCGATGGAGTCACCTGCACAGCCAGAGTCAAACATTCCTGTCTGGCGATCAATCTCAATCTTTTGTGTTAGCGTGGCATTCTTCAATTATTTGACCGAAAGCATCCAGGATACAAGCCCCCGAATTGATCCGTGGGGTCAAGGCTTCAATCTAAAATCGAAAATCTAAAATCTAAAATCGATTGACACTCTCACTTGGGCTGCTGGCAGTTTAAGCGCCTGCGTAATTGCGTTCCCAGCTTGGCGGCCTGCAGATATGATCAGTTGGTTAGGACTTGGTTCAGTAGGGATTTGTTTCGCGTTCCAAGACATCTTCAAATACTTTTTAGAGGAATTTTTTTTGCTGTTGCACGAATCGTTTCAATTGGGCGATCGGATAATTGTAGAAGGCTTTGAAGGTACTGTTGAAAAGATTTTGTGGCGTTCAACTCAAATTATTATTGATCGGGGAGAACGAGTTATCATGCCGAAGGCGATCGTATTTACCAATTCAGTGCGGGCAAGCTAATCCGCATTTAAATGCCGGCGAACTAACTTGCCTTTAAATTTAGCCTATGATGTTGATACTTCAGGCTTTAAGGATGGTTCTTTGCATCTTATTGTCCGCTATTGGACGCTGCGCGAACAAGCACAGGTGCGACGGACAAACACCAGGGCTGTGCTGGCGATTAAAGTAGCGTGCATCCGGGGGGACATTAAAATTACTCAACCGGTACTGGTGACTTTGTACGATCGAACCATTTACCGTGAGTTTTGAATTTTGAGTTGGGATAGGGAGAGAGTGGCAGAGTGGGAGAGTTGGAAAAATCTTCTTGCTTCACGCTTGACTTCTTCACGCTTGACTTCTTCCCTCCACACCCATGCGTTAACTCCGTTACATCCCGTACGCTGCTGCGTGGCCGAACTTCCCTCTGATATCAAATCCGCGCTTCATCGTGGGGCGTAAAATCGAGTCAACATCCAACACTCAACCATCATTCAGTTTGGCGACCCCTCCTTCTACAGTCAACAGTCAACAGTCAACAGTCAACAGTCAACAGTCAACAGTCAACAGTCAACAGTCAACAGTCAACAATCATGAGGAGTGCAACCAGAATTGATATGACTTCTCCCTTCTGACTTTTCAAATCAAGCAAAAGGCGAGCCGATTTCTCATTAGCGCGCCTCCTAATTGAATTTTATTTTGTCAAACGTCATTGATGAGATTGTTCCGGTTGAAAAAAATCATGAAGTCGTCTTGCTAGCGCGGCGACGGCGTGCTGCAACCAAACCACCCAAACCGAGAGCCAAACCAGTCATTGTCATTGGTTCGGGAACTGCTTCTGCGCTCACTGTGAAGTCTTGGAAGTCTTTGTCGTTTCCGCCACCGCGATCGTCGAAGGAGATTAGTGTGCCTCCGTTAAACAGAGAACCTATTCCGTCTGTGTAACTTCCGGCAGCTCCGAAAGTTTTCGTAGTTTTGGTGTCGAGCGCGCTCCACAGTTCCCCTTGCCCGCCAAACACCGCTTGCTGGCTGTCACTGTTCAAGGCTGAGGTCGAGTAGACACTGCCGTTGCCGCCGCTGTTGAGTCCCAAAGTATAAATTTGATTGGCCAGGAATGTGAATACTGCCGAGCCAGAACCCAGGACTGTATTGCCCAGAGTTCCTTTCCATTCGTTTTCCCACTGGTTGTCTGAGGATTTAGTTTCCGAAAACAGGGTGTTAACTAGAGTGGCAGCCGAGTCCTTCACGGTGTAGATGCCCAAAGAGGAGGTATACCCACCGTGAGATTCTTTGAAGTTAAACTTGACGCTTGTATCTTGGCTGAATGTTATGCCGTTGGTACCAAAGGAGAAGGCTTGAGCTGGAGCTCCGGCGCCAAACAGAGCTGTGGCGGCGGCGGTAGCTGTGAGGGCGGATAAGAGTTTGGTATTCATAACCTGTTCCTTTTGTGCGATGGTCTTAATATTTTCATTATGCGATACTTTGTTTGTATTTGGTTCACTTTAGGTGAATTTTGACATATTCTTTATCAAGCCTTTACATAACCTTCACAAATGCTATCGATCGCATCTATCTGCGGGCGATCGCTCCCTCATAATACCCACTAAATAATTATAAATATTGTGGCTTGAAACCTTGCATTCGCGGGCATGGAGCGCGGGCCCGTCAAAGTGATTTGGATCGGGCTTAGGCTAATTTTTTATTATATTCTCAAGTCTCAATACTCAATAGCGAACACTTAAGTATAAATACGGTAATATTCGTGGGTACTGATAGTTCCAGAAGTTTTCTATTAGCCAGAAACTGGCAATATTTGTTTTTTGGGGCTTGTGTAGGGGAGTTAAAGTAGTTTATCTATCGGGTAAATTACGTACAAAATGCGATCGTTGGGTCTACGTATTTTGGTTGAATTAAATAGATCCCGTGGCGTGAGATATCCCAAAGATGCGATCGAGGAGATGCAATTTCCGCAGATTGAAGCGGTAAAAGACCGGATTGCCTCTCAACAAAGATTGTATAGAGAAGCTCTGGGTAAGTCCTTGGTTCCCATCGCCCGCATCAAAACAAACCGCTGTAGCGTTCCTCTGCCCAAGGTTCGCCCCGCTTGTGGTAGCCGTTGCGTTCCCAAAAACCGAGTTCTTCGGTTTCTGTAAACTCCAGGCCGTTAATCCATTTAGCGCTTTTCCAAGCGTACAAGTGGGGAACTACCAGCCGCATCGGGCCGCCGTGGTCTGCGGATAGAGGTTCGCCAAAGACGGTGTGGGCCAAAAAGTTTTCTTCTCGGAGGAAGTCGGCGATCGCAATGTTAGTGGTGTAGCCGCCGTAGCAGTGTTCCAGGACGTGCAAAGCTTTCGGATCGACTTCTATGTAGTTCATAAAATCTGTGACTTTGACTCCCGTCCACTGCACGTCGAGTTTTGACCACCGAGTGACGCAGTGAAAATCCGCAGTAAAGTTACTTTGGGGCATGGCCTGGAAGTCCGACCAAGTGAAGGTTTTTGGTTCTGCCAATCCCCAGACTTTAAATTCCCAACTCTCTATGCTGACGGAGGGTGTATCGCCGTAGGTCAGGACAGGAAAGCCGTTGGCGAGGTATTGACCCGGGGGGACGCGATCGCTGTTTTCTAATTCTGGCTTGCGAAAAAATTTGCCCAGCATTGATTAACGCTCTACAGTAACTGACTGCAATCCTGAGTATAACTTGCAGAGATGAGCGCATTGCAATTCATCTCAAGGTAGAAAACAAAAGCACTTCTGCCGAAATACCAATCCCCAAATCATGCTTAATGCTCGCCTAATTCTGCCTTTGGAGAGAGGCGAAGCTAAAAATTTTAAAAATTTATCACCCCAGCGTATGAATTACCTAGCCTTAAATTATATCGTAATTAAGGGGACATTTCCGAATCTTTGATGTATTGTTACAATATGCTCAGATGCCATATGTAAAAAAATTGATGGGGTAAAAATCATGATCACAAGTTGCTTGATTCCGTTGACGGTATGCTTGATTGCTTGGTGGGTGACTGCCGGGACTGACAACAGAACGCTAGACGGAATTCCGGCTCCCATAGCTGCAATTATTGGAATGTGTTCGTTAATTTGGTTAGTGGCGGTGTGTCCTTGGCCTGTTGAACTCGCTCTAGTATTGGCGGTGCTGATTTTCGGCAAAGCTTATGTGGAAAAAATCTTGAAAGTCGGCTGAATTTTGAGTGCTAGCGCTCCTATGATTTGCGGGAGCGCGATGATCGAGTGCTGCTAGTTTGTTGAAATTTTTCGCGATTTGTCTGGCTAAGCTCTCAGAGGGGGTCGCAAAGGCGGAAGCAACCCTAAAATTGGTGAAATTCAATTTAGATATTTCGGTTAAAAATTAGAACATAAAGATAGACAGAAAAACCCGGTTGATCTAAGATCAACCGGGTTTGTTAGGGCCTGAAATTTTGACACATCCCGCACCACTTGCTGAGGACTTCGACACTCGGAACCCAAGAAATTGGGTTTAGGGGTCCAGGACTTTTGCTGTAGGTGCGTAAAATGGCGAGCTGTTAAATTGGCAAGCGATTAATATCTTTATTAGAACCAATTACTACCATCACCTCGCCTTTTCTCAAGCGTTCGCTTGGCTGCGGATTGATCTCGAACTTGTCGGCACGACCGACTGCTAGCAAATTCAAACCATACCTGCGCCGGAGTTCCAATTCCGAGATGGTTTTGCCATCAAACTTTTCAGGAACGAGCAACTCAACGATGCTGTGAGCTGGGTCGAGGTCAAAGCGTTCTAAAATGCTGGGTTTTGTAAGAAGGCGGGCTAAAGAGCAGCCCATTTCTCGTTCGGGAAAAACTACATGATCTGCGCCGACTTTTTTCAACAGTTTTAAGTGAGTTTCCGAAGAAGCTTTGGCTATTACGTGAGTTACCCCGCCTTCCTTAAGATTTAAGGTGGTGGTAATGCTTTCTCCTAGATAATTGCCGATTGCAACAATCACTGTTTCAAATTCAAATATACCTGCTTCCTGAAGAGCACTAGGCTCAGTAGAATCTAACTGCAAAACGTGAGCAGCAATACGATCGTTCAAAGCTTGAGTTACTTTTTTTTCATCGGTGTCAATTCCTAGGACTTCGTAACCCAAACCGTGCAGAGTAGAACACACAGCTTTGCCGAAGCGTCCCAAACCAATAACTGCAAACTGCTTGTTGTCGGCGCGCAAAGTGCGAAAAAAATTTAAAGATGACAGGTTCACTGAATATCCAGCGCTGAGGGTCTTGCTGTTTAAATTTTAGCAGAGACAGCGCCGCCTCCTTTTGATTTTTGGGTAAGTAGTAAAAGTTGATTTGGGTTGTCACCCATTGTTTAGATTATCAGCAACGAGGCAGGATTTTTTATCCGACTAACAAACTTTCCTCAGCATACTTAAAAGGTCTGGGTTTGGGGTCGCCGACAGCGGCACTCATCAGCATCAGCACGCCAACACGACCTATATACATTGTAGCAATCAAAACCAGCTTACCCATCACTGAAATCTTGGCTGTAATCCCTGTGGAAAGACCGACCGTGGCAAAAGCTGAAACTGCTTCAAATAGCACTTCGATAAATTTTAGTTCGGGATTGGTCATCTCAATTAAAATTGCAGATGTGAACGCGACCAACAGGGAACCGAAGACTACGCTAATGGTTTTCAGAATCATTGCTGGCGGGATTTGACGCTGATAGCACTCCACATCTTCCTGGCCTTCGAGAACTGCTGCGGTACAGCAAAACAATATCCTAAAAGTTGTGGTTTTGATTCCGCCGCCGGTGCTGCCAGGACTGGCGCCGACAAACATCAGCGCGATCGTCAGAAATAGCCCGGCTTCGCTCATTTTGCCAATGTCAATTGTATTGAATCCCGCCGTGCGGGGAGTAACAGATTGAAACCAAGCGGCCATCACCTTTTGAGGAAAATTGAGAGATCCGAAAGTTCCTGGGTTGTCGTATTCCAGCAACAGAAAGGCTAGCGTTCCTAAAATCAAAAGCACAGCAGTTGTACTGGTAACGACTTTGAAGTTCAGGGAATAAACTGTGCAGATAAGACTTTTGTTCAAGCGATCGCGCAGCCACAGGTACATTTCCATAATTACTTGATAGCCGATTCCCCCAAATATGATTAAACCCCCGATTGTGAAGTTAAGCACAGGCGAATTGATGTAGCGGATCAAATTATCTGAGTAGAGGCTAAAACCGGCGTTGTTAAAGGCATTAATGCTGTGAAAGATAGCCGACCACAGACCGTCTTTAAATCCGTATTGGGGGACAAAAACCGACATCAGCAAAAACACTCCCGTTAATTGAAACACAACGGTTGTTGCTAGAATTGACTGCACGAGTTGCACTACGCCGGCTAGCCCGGATTTGTCGAGAGATTGTTGCAGGGCAATTTTTTCTTTCAAGCCAAAGCGGCGGCCCAATAACAGCAGCAAGATAGTCGTGGCTGTCATGTAGCCCAAGGCTCCTATTTCCACAAGTAAAAGTAGGCACAGTTGCCCCCAAAAAGAGTAATATTTTCCGATATCTACCACCGACAAGCCCGTGACGCAGACAGCGGAAGTAGAGGTAAACAGTGCTGTTATTGGATCGCTCCAAGTTCCATCTATTGTGGAAAAGGGCATCATCAGTAATAGAGCACCTACGGTGATGACGGCGAGAAAGCCCAAGCAAATGGTTCGCGAGACAGTCATTCGATTTTAGATTTTAGATTTTAGATTTTAGATTTGAGACGGAACCACAAATCGATTTTAGATTTTAGATTTGAGGTTTTAGAGGGAACCCACAAATAGATCCTCGGGCTTCAAATAAGGATATCTCTGTCTGGCGAGTGCCTGCGGTCGATCGAACTCAATCGCCAAATTCTATGACAACATCGGGAAAATAACGGTAGAATTCCTTTAATAACTTGCGATCCGGCGATGACATCAACACTTTACCAGCAAATTCAGCAACTTTACGACGCTTCTAGCGGTTTGTGGGAGCAGGTGTGGGGCGAACATATGCACCACGGTTACTACGGCCCAGATGGCAATTTGAAAAAAGAGCGCCGACAGGCTCAGATAGATTTGATAGAAGAACTGCTGGGCTGGGCTGGAGTACCCTCAGACAAGGCACTGTGTGAATCTTACCGCATTCTCGATGTCGGTTGCGGGATCGGCGGCAGCACGCTGTATTTGACCGAAAAGTTTAGTTTGATCGCTCAAAATAATTTAAAGTTGGATGGCGGGGTCGATCGTGATTTTAGCCGATCGCCCGAACTCAACAAAACGGGCGGTAGCGTTACAGCTACCGGAATTACTCTGAGTCCGGTACAGGCCAACAGAGCAACCGAACGCGCTAAAATTGCTGGGCAAGAAAGCAATGTGAATTTTTTGGTGGCCGATGCTTTGAATATGCCTTTTCCTGACGAGTCATTCGACTTGGTTTGGTCGCTCGAAAGTGGCGAACATATGCCCGACAAAATTAAGTTTTTGCAGGAATGCTGCCGCGTACTCAAGCCGGGAGGAACTTTGATTTTGGCTACTTGGTGTCACCGCCCGGTGGGAGAAACGGCAGGAGAATTAACTGATGAAGAGAGAAAGGAGTTGGCAGAAATTTACCGAGTTTATGCTTTGCCTTATGTGATTTCTTTGCCGGAATACGAGGAAATTGTTCGCACTTTGCCTTTGACAAGTATTCGCAGCGCTGATTGGTCAAAAGCTGTTGCTCCTTTTTGGGATGTGGTGATTGATTCTGCTTTGACTCCGAGCGCGATTTGGGGTTTGCTAACGAGCGGTTGGACTACTATTCAAGCAGCACTTGCTCTCGGATTGATGAGCCGTGGATATCAGAGCGGGTTGATTCGTTTTGGGCTGATTTGTGCTGTAAAATAACAGGCATATATCAGAGAAGTTTTGAGTCTTGAGTTGATGAGTAAGGTGTGCCTTGCACACCCTAGAGAATATTATTTGTTTGGTGCGGGTGTGAGATTTATGGGCAACGATTCGATTGGCAAGTCTTGGAGTGATAAAAATGCCTCGGCTCCGCAAAGCTGGGTGAGGGGATTTTGGGAGTTTTCCCGGCCGCACACAATTGTGGGTACTAGCTTGAGTGTATTGGCGTTGTACGCGATCGCCCAAAGTGCGCGGCTGTTTGTGAATCCTATATTTGGGCCCCTAGCTTTTGCCTGGTTGGCTTGCATTTGTGGCAATATTTATATTGTGGGATTAAACCAGTTAGAAGATGTTGAAATTGATAAAATTAATAAGCCGTATTTGCCGATCGCCTCGGGAGTGTTTTCTCGGAAAACCGGGGAATTAATTGTAATTGCCACGGGCATTATAGCAATTTTAACTGCTGTTTTACAAGGCCCGTTTTTGCTTGCTACTGTTGGCGTTAGTTTGGCGATGGGGACTGCTTATTCTCTGCCCCCAATTCGGCTGAAACGGTTTCCTTTTTGGGCGGCGCTGTGCATTTTTACGGTGCGGGGCGCGATCGTAAATTTAGGGTTATTTTTGCACTTTAATTGGGTGTTGGGTTTGGGAAGGGCGAAAAGCATTCTTTCTGGCTGGAATTTGGAGAGTGTGTCTTTTGGGATTCCTGCCGAAGTTTGGGTGCTGACGGTTTTTGTTGTGGTGTTTACGTTTGCGATCGCCATTTTTAAAGATATCCCGGACATGGAAGGGGACAAGCAATATAATATTACTACGTTTACGATTGAGCTGGGCAAGGCGGCCGTCTTTAATTTATCTCGCTGGGTGTTGACAGTTTGTTATTTGGGCGCGACTTTGGCGGGAGCGATCGTATTGCCTAATGTTAATTTAGTGTTTCTGGCAGTTTCTCATTTGGCGGCTTTGGGTTTGATGTGGTTTTGGAGCGTCAAAGTTGATTTGGACGATCAAATAGAAATTGCTGCATTTTATCAATTTATCTGGAAGTTGTTTTTCTTAGAATATCTGATTTTTCCCGCAGCTTGTTTGTTGGGGTAGAAGGAAGAAGTTCGGCAACGGATTTTGTAACGGATGTAACGGATGTAAGGAAGAAGGCAGTTCGGCAACGAGCAATGTACGGGATGTAACGGATGTCAGTCCGAAGGAAGAAGGAAGGAGGAAGGAAGAAGGAAGGGAGAAGGAGGAAGAAGGAAGGGGGAAGAAGGAAGAAGGAAGGAAGAGTTAACAAATTAGAACAAATTGGCAATTACAAGTTAGCGAACTCCCAAACAACCAAGACAACTATGGCTTCTCAAAAAAAATCGCGGAAATCTGCCTGCAAACTGGGTGCCGAAGACTCTTTGAAATTAGCTTGGGAACATCACCAAGCGGGACGTTTGTTAGAAGCTGAGAATTTGTATCGGCAAATAATAGAAGTGCAGCCGGAATCAGCAAACGTGCTGTGTTTGTTGGGAATAGCGACGAGACAACAGGGAAAGATTGCAGAGGCGATCGACTTTTACGAAAAGGCGATCGCCCAAAACCGCGATTTTGTAGAAGCACATTTAAATAAGGCTAATGTTTTGCTGGATGTACGCGAGTATCAAAGGGCGATCGCCAGTTACGAACAAGTCATCAAAATCCAGCCAAATTCCGCACTCGCCTACAATAATTTGGGCTGGATCAAACAGCAACTCGCTGACATAGACTCAGCAATTTTATATTACCAAACAGCGCTGCGAATTGACCCCAACCTGCACGAAACAGCGCACAACTTAGGACATTTATTTAAACAAAAAAATCAATTAAGCGAGGCAATTGCCTGTTACCTACACGCTTTAAAAATTAATCCAAATTTGACATATTCCCTGATGGAATTGGGAACAGTTTTCCAGCAGCAAGGTAAATTAGCCGAAGCTTTCAACTGCTACCAGCAAGCGGTAAAACTCGACCCCAACAATCCCGAAGCTCACAACAATGTAGGAGCATTTTACCACGAACAAGGCAATGCAAAAGCAGCAATATCCCACTACCGACAAGCATTAAACTTAAAGCCAGATTTCGTGGAGGCTATTAACAATCTCGGACACGCTTTGGTCGATTTAGGAGAGTTTCAAGAGGCTTTTTCTTGTCACAGTCGAGCCTTGGAATTGCAGCCCGACAACGCCATCGCACACCTGGAATTAGGTTTGACTTTGCTATTGTTCGGAGATTATCAGCGCGGTTTTGTTGAATATGAGTGGCGGTGGCGCACTCCGCAACTACAACCGAGGCAATTTAAACAGCCAGTTTGGGATGGTTCGGATTTGCAGGGTAAAACTATTTTACTCCACGTCGAGCAAGGCTTTGGCGATTCTATTCAGTTTATTCGCTACGCGCCGATTCTTCGCAGCAGAGGCGCTAAAGTTATGGTGGCTTGCTATCCAGAACTGATGCGGTTGTTTGCGACAGTTGCTGATATTGAATATTTATCAGTTAGTTTGGAAGGTTTGCCAGAATTTGACGTTCACGCACCTCTGATGAGTTTGCCGCGAATTGTGGGGACAACTCTGGAAACAATACCGGCAAATGTTCCTTATTTAGCTCCGCCTGCTGAGTGCAAATTTGCGCTTTCTTCTGATGCCAAATTGAAGGTAGGGATTGTTTGGGCGGGGAGTCCGAAGCGTCGGAAAGACAATCAGCGTTCTTGCAGTTTGAGCGATTTTATTCTATTTTTGGATGTTCCGGGAATTGCTTTTTATAGTTTACAAAAAAACTTGTCCGAGAGCGATCGCACTTTGTTGCATCAACACTTAGTGCCGGATTTAACTCCGCATTTGAACGACTTTGCTGATACCGCTTCGGCTATATCTCAACTGGATTTAGTCATTACTGTCGATACGGCTGTGGCGCACTTAGCCGGTGCTTTAGGAAAACCGGTTTGGGTGCTGCTTTCTTTTGCTCCTGACTGGCGTTGGCTGCTGGATCGTGAAGATAATCCTTGGTATCCAACTGCGAGGCTTTTCCGCCAAAGTCAGCCGGAAAGTTGGCAAGAATTGTTTGAGGATGTACAGGCGGCTTTGAGTTCTTTTGCGAGCGCCAATACTGTTAGTTATTCCGAGGATTATGCCAAAGATTCGCTTGACTTCGTTTCACTCGCAATGAATGCTAATCATACGGCTTTCATCGATTCTGTGACCCTCAAAAAGGCAGATACAAGCGTAGTTCAAGAGAGTAAAAAAATATTTTTTATTGCGAGCAAAGAGTTAGCAGAAGGCTCCGCAGATAAGCAATCGCAGGGAATTGAGACATCTGTTGCGATCGGAAACGGCGGGGAGAATTTGGTTGTTTTAGAGGATTTATTGCGGCAAGCAGAGCATTTAATGGAAACAGGAGATAGGGAAGAGGCGATCGCCCTTTACGAACAGATAATATCTCTTGATCCAAGTTGCGTCCAAGCGCGGATTAATTTTGGTTTTCTCAAGCAAGAAAAGGGCGAATTGGACGCAGCTATGTCGCATTACCGAGAAGCTTTAGCCATCGATCCAAATATTCCTCAAACAGCTTACAACTTGGCAAAAATTTTTGAGGAACAAGGTAAAGTGGAAGAGGCGATCGCACATTATGAGCAAGCTCTTGTCGCTGAACCTAATTTCGTACCCGCACTGATTAATTTAGCTGTGGCGCAGCAAGAAAAAGGCGAACTTTTCAGGGCGATCGAGTTGTACCGGCGAGCGCTGGAAATTAATCCGCATAGCTGGGAAGCTTATAACAATCTGGCAACTGTTTTGCAAGAACAGGGCAATTTAGAAGATGCGCTGGAGTATTATCACAAAGCTCTAGAATTGCTGCCGGATTTTGTGGAAGCTATCAACAATTTAGGCAGGACGTTTCTGGAAAAAGGCGCGGTAGAAGATGCGATATCCTGCTACAGACGAGCGATTCATTTAAGTCCAAATCACGCTAGCGCTCACCTGAATTTATCCTTGGCTTTGCTGTTGGTGGGAGATTTGGAAAATGGTCTCGCTGAATACGAGTGGCGCTGGCAAATTAAAGAATTTCATACTGGTCATTCCTGTTTTTTGACGGGGCCGGATAATAGTGTTTCGGCGAGAGAATACCGGCCGCTATGGGATGGTTCGGATTTGCAGGGAAAGACTATTTTGCTGCACGCCGAACAAGGTTTAGGCGATTCGCTTCAGTTTATTCGCTATGCTGCGATCGTCAAAAATAAAGGCGGTAGGGTCATTGTTGGCTGTTACCCGCAATTGCACCGTTTGTTTGCCACGGTTGACGGCATTGATTTGCTAATAGTTAAAGGCGAGCCGTTGCCGGAATTTGACGTGCAAGTGCCGATGTTGAGTTTGCCGTATATTCTCGGTACAAAGCTGGAAACAATACCGGCAAATACTGCTTATTTATCTCCGCCAGCAGGTGCTGAATTTGGACTGTTGCCCGATCGCACTTTGAAAGTTGGCATTGTCTGGGCGGGGAATCCAAAACACCGCAAAAACAAGCAGCGTTCGTGCAGTTTGAGTCAGTTTCTGCCGCTTTTGGAGGTTTCGGGGGTAAGTTTTTACAGCTTGCAGAAAGAGGTTTCCGAGGCCGATCGCGCGCTGTTGAATCAAACGTCGATCGTAGATTTGAGCCCGCATTTTGGCGATTTGGCCGATACTGCGGCTGCGATCGCCAAACTGGATTTAGTCATTAGTGTCGATACCGCTGTCGCCCATTTGGCGGGCGCTTTGGGCAAACCAGTGTGGATTTTGCTGGCGTTTTCGCCGGATTGGCGATGGCTGTTGGAGCGCGAAGATAGTCCTTGGTATCCAAGCGCAAGGCTGTTTCGCCAGCATCAGCGGGGCGACTGGGAGGACGTTTTCCATCGGGTGGCGGAAGCTCTAGGCGCGGTTGCGGCTGCATTTGTGCCATCGGATTCGGCGGATGCAGAATTTCGGTTGGGCGTGGATTTGCAGCAGCAAGCCGATTTTGGCGGTGCGATCAAATGTTATGAGCGGGCGATCGCGATCAATCCTAATTACGCAGCGGCGCACAGCAATTTAGGCGTTGTCAAACAGCACAGCGGCCAGCTAACAGAGGCGATCGCGCACTACCGACAAGCCTTAGCAATCGACGGGAATTTGGCGGAAACTGCGAGCAATTTGGGCAGCGCACTCGCGGAAGCAGGGGAGACTGGAGAGGCGATCGCAGAATACGAGCGGGCGCTGTCTTTGAACCCGAATTGCGCGGAAGCGCTGATTAATTTGGGCCTGTTGCGGGAAGAGCAAGGGGATGTGGCGGAGGCTATAAGCTGCTATGAGCAAGCGATTCAAGTCAATCCTAATTGCGCGGTGGCTTATTTGAATTTGGGAATTGCTTTGGAGCAACAAGGGGAGGAAGCGGGCGCGAATTACGAACGGGCGATCGCGAATTACGAACGGGCGATCGCGATCGAGCCAAATTATGTGGACGCCCTGCAGCATTTAGCTTACGCCTCGATCCGACAGGGCCAAATTGACCGTGCGATCGCATACTACGAGCGAGCTCTGGCGCTGCAACCGGCTTTGGCAGAAACTGATCTCGCTTTGGGGAGTTGGCTGTCAAACCAAGATAAGTTAGATGAGGCTCTAGCTTTTTGCCAGCAGGCGATTCAGAAATTGCCAGCCAGTGCACAGGCTCACTGCAATCTGGGAATTGTCCTGCACAAACAGGGCAAAATTGAAGATGCGATCGCCTGCTATCAGCAAGCTTTGAGCCTGAAACCCGACTTTCCACAAGCTTTGAACAATCTCGGCAAAGCTTTTGAGGAAGCGGGAAAAATGGCAGAGGCGATCGATTGTTACCGTCGGGCGATCGAACTCAAACCCGGTTATATCAATCCCCTCACCAGTTTGGGAAGTGCTTTGCACGATCGTGGTCAATTTGCAGATGCTGTCACCTGCTACAGCCAAGCAGTTAAATTCAATGTCGGCCATCCTGAATCTCACCTAAATTTAGGTTTAGCTTTGCTCCTGGCGGGAGACTTTCAGCGCGGTTTTTGCGAGTACGAATGGCGACTCCTAGTTAAAGAAAAACAGTTCCGATCCCACAACTTTATTCAGCCGCTTTGGGATGGCAAAGATTTGCAGGAAAAAACTATTTTGCTTTGCCCGGAACAAGGTTTAGGCGATGCAATTCAGTTTATCCGCTACGCAGATTTAGTCAAGCAAAAAGGCGGTAGGGTAATTGTTTGGTGTTTGCCGCACTTGCAGCGCTTGTTTGCACAAGTTTCGGGAATCGATGGGTTAATAGTTAATCCAGAGGATGCGCCGGATTTTCAAGTTCACGCGCAGCTAATGAGTTTGCCACACCTTCTGGGAACAACTTTAGAAACTATACCCGCCAAAGTTCCTTATTTAGCTCCGCCGCCCGGTTGGGAATTTACTCTCAACCCAACTACTAACTTGAAAGTGGGAATTGTGTGGTCAGGAAATCCTAAAAATTCCCAAAATAATATGCGATCGTTACCGCTAAATTTGTTAACCAAACTGTTAGATATTCCCGGAGCAGATTTTTACAGTTTGCAACAGGAAATGACAGCAGACGATCGCGCTTTGTTAGAGCAAATAGCCGTAACAGATTTAAGCTCTTATTTGCACGACTTGGCGGATACTGCCGCAGCAATCTCGGCTCTGGATTTAGTGATTTCTGTAGATACTTGTGTGGCACACTTGGCTGGTGCTTTGGGCAAACCAGTGTGGATTTTGCTGTGTTTTGTGCCGGATTGGCGGTGGATGTTGCAACGCGAAGATAGTCCTTGGTATCCGACGGCGCGGCTGTTTCGTCAGTCAACAGCGGGGGATTGGGAAGGAGTTTTAGATCGGGCTGCTTTGGCGTTGAGAGAAAGAATTTGTCAGCATCAAGAAGCTCTACCGCCAATAGAAACTCAGACCAATATTCAATTATATCAAAAACAGTTCAATCAGGCAAATATTCTCAAGTCGCAAGGAAGATTTGCCGAGGCGATCGCTTATTTTAAAAATGCTTTGGTTTTGCAGTCTAATTCGATAGAAGCCACCACTAATTTGGCAGTGACGCTGCACCAAACAGGCAATTTAGCCGAAGCTGCCACCTATTATCAGCGCGCGATCGAAATCGACCCTAACTGCGCTCAATCTCACAATAACTTGGGTATTTTGCTGCAAGATCAAGGCAATATACCCGATGCTGTATCTTGCTTTCAAAAGGCGATCGCCCTGAATCCGGTTTACGTCAAAGCTCTCAACAATCTCGGCGCGATCCTCCAGCAGCAGGGCGAGTTGCCGAGTGCGATCGCGTGTTTTCATCAAGCACTTTCTGTCAATGCCAATTACGTGCCAGCGCTGGTAAATTTGGGTGCGGCAATGCAAACACAATCTCAGCTAGCCGAGGCTGAACGCCTTTACGAGCGTGCAATTGGAGTAGAACCGAACAATCCTCAAGGGTACTATCACCTGGGAACATTATGCTTGGCTGCGGGCAAAATAGAACAGGCAATTTCTAGTTTGGAACGAGCAATATCTTTGAATCCGAATTATCTAGAAGCTATTACTAATTTAGGGAGTGCTGTTGAACAATTAGGAGACGTAAATCGAGCAGTTTTTTGTTACAAGAAAGCTCTCGAAATTGATGCAAATTGTGTTAAGGCTCACTTCAATTTAAGCTTAGTTTTGTTATTGACTGGGGACTTGCCGCGCGGTTTAGCAGAATACGAGTGGCGCTGGCAAACAGAACAGGCGAAAAAATTACCACGGTTGAATTTTGACCAACCAGTTTGGGACGGTTCAGATTTGAACGGGCAAACTATTTTGCTCCGATCCGAACAAGGTTTGGGCGATGCGATTCAATTTGTGCGATACGTGGCAATTGTCCAGCAAAAAGGCGGCAGAGTAATCCTTTCTTGCTATCAAGAACTGAAGCGTTTATTTAAGCAGATTCCTGGCATCGAACAAGTGGCGGTTCGGATGGATGAATTGCCGGATTTCCAAGTGCAAGCACCGCTGATGAGTTTGCCGTATATTCTCGGAACAAATTTAGAAAATATACCGGCAAATGTTCCTTATTTAGCTGCGCCGCCGAATTGGCAATTTTCTCTAAATTCCGTGAAGCACAGCTATCCCGTAGGGAATCGCAATTTCAAAGTTGGGATTGCGTGGGCGGGAAGTGTGGAACATTTGAAGGATTTTCAGCGATCGAGCGATTTAAGCTATTTCCTGCAATTGTTAGATATTCCCGGTGTAACTTTTTACAGTCTTCAGAAAGAAATGTCAGCGGGCGATCGTACTTTGTTAACTCAAATTCCCGTGATAGATTTGAGCGACAATTTGAACGATTTTGCCGATACTGCGGCGGTGATATCGCAACTAGATTTAGTAATTTGCGTGGATACTGCTATCGCGCACTTAGCCGGTGCTTTGGGTAAACCGGTATGGATTTTGCTATGTTTTATGCCGGATTGGCGGTGGATGTTGGAACGCGAAGATAGCCCTTGGTATCCGACTGCGCGACTGTTTCGGCAGCAAATACCGGGCGATTGGGTGGGAGTTTGCGATCGCGTAAAAACAGCCTTAAAACACCTAATCTCTACTCGTTCCCAGGCTGTGCCTGATAACGCAGATATAGAGGCTCTGCCTCGATTTGCCTTATCGCCCGCACAGGTACAATTTCACATAGCAAATGCCTTAGAAAAACAAGGTAAAAAAGCAGAAGCTGCCGCTCGTTATGAACAAGTAATGGCTGCCTCACCCAGCCACGCAGAAGCCCACAGTTGTTTAGGTTATCTCAAACAGGAAAACGGGCAAATAACCGAGGCAATTTCGCATTACAAACAAGCGCTAGAAACCAATCCCAACCTGAGTGAAACAAACTTATACTTGGGTTCTGCCCTCGAAGAACAGGGACAAGTCGCAGAGGCGATCGACTTCTACAATAAAGCAATTCAACTACGTCCCAACTCCCCAAATTGGCGCTTGAGACTAGCCTTAGCTTTGCTCTTAAATGGAAATTTTGAGCGTGGTTTTGCGGAGTACGAATCGCGCTGGCAAACTCAACAATTGGATCCGCGCTCTTTTGAGAAACCACTTTGGGACGGCTCTGATTTGCAGGGAAAAACAATTTTATTGCACCCTGAACAAGGTTTTGGTGATACGATACAGTTTATCCGCTACGCGCCTTTAGTTAAGCAAAAAGGTGGCAAAGTTATTGTTGCTTGTCATGTCTTGCTGAAGCGTTTATTTGAAGGAATTGCAGGAGTAGATCGAGTAGGAGTCAAGCCTAGCGACTTGATAGATTTTCAAGTGCAAGCCCCGCTGCTAAGTTTGCCGCGAATTCTGGGAACGACTTTGGAAAATATACCGGCGAATATTCCTTATTTAGCTCCGCCACAGGATTTTAAATTTTTCCTAGAGGCGAACAATAAACTAAAAGTAGGTATTGTGTGGGCGGGCGGCCCGCTGCACCGCAACAATCATCGGCGATCGTGTAAATTGAGCGATTTTTTGAAATTTGTAGATGTTCCGGGAGTGAGTTTTTACAGTCTTCAGAAAGATTTGTCAGCGGGCGATTCCCTACAAGATAGCTGCGCTTCACGCACTTTATTAAAGCAACACCAAATTGAAGATTTGAGCGAACATTGCGTCGATTTTGCCGACACAGCAGCAATTATTTCGCAACTCGATTTAGTAATTTGCGTAGATACTTCTGTCGGGCACTTGGCCGGTGCTTTGGGCAAACCCGTCTGGATTTTGCTGTCTTTCGTGCCCGATTGGCGCTGGATGCTGGAACGCGAAGATAGCCCTTGGTATCCCACTGTGCGGTTGTTTAGGCAGCAAAAAGCCGGTGATTGGGATGGAGTTTGCGATCGTATAAAAGCAGCCTTAGAACAGCTAATTTCCCCTCCTCTCTCTCGTTACCAGGCTCTGCCTGGTAACGCATATTCAGAGGCTCCGCCTCAAATCCAACCCCCAGAAACTCCGCCTCAAATCCAACCCCCAGAAACTCCCCCACAAATTACCGGAATGGGCATCAGTTGGCCGATCAGCATCACCAGCGGCTGGGGAATTTACGCCATGAATTTAACACTACAACTGCGGCAAAATCCAGCCTGGGAAGCTGCACTTTTAGCACCGCCATCAATCACCTCAGAATCAATGAATCCGCTGCATAAATCGCTGTTGTTACCTGTAATTGAAAAGCACAAAACTTTTCAGGAATTAGTAGCAGCCAATTCCGACAAACAAATCAGTTGTAATTTTCCCGTACTTTACGCTTTGGGGAATAATTTAGCATCCTCTGGAGTTGACAATCAAATTACCAGCGCTTGTCAAATAGGAGTCATATTTTTTGAAGACACACGAATCACAGCAGAAGCACTAGAAACAGCCAAAAAATATAGCGTGATTGTCGCCGGTTCCAACTGGAATGCGGATGTTTTGAGAAGCTGCGGCTTGACTAATGTGGCGATGGTACATCAAGGAATTGACCCAACAATTTTCCATCCTGCACCCAAATCTAATCTATTTGGCGATCGCTTCGTCATTTTCTCCGGCGGCAAATTGGAATATCGCAAAGGTCAAGATATTGTAATTGCCGCTTTCAAACGATTTCGCGCCAAACATCCAGAGGCTTTGTTACTAACAACATGGCACAATTTTTGGCCTCAGTATATGTTAGGAATCGAACAAACCGGAAATGTTGCCGGACTTCCCAATATCAACCGAGACGGAAGTTTAGGAATTTCGCAATGGTTAGTGGCTAACGGTTTGCCGGTTGACTCTTTTATCGACATCGGCTTAATTCCCAATCACCTCACCGGACAAATTTTGCGAGAAGCCGACTGTGCTGTTTTCACTAACCGCTGTGAAGGCGGCACTAATTTAGTCGCAATGGAAAGTATGGCCTGCGGAATTCCGACTATTTTATCAGCAAATACTGGTCATTTAGACTTAATTTACAGCCACATTTGCTATCCTTTATGGAGTCAAGGACGAGTTAAACAGACTGCTCCTTTTTCTGGTGTAGAAGGTTGGGGAGAGTCTGATGTGGCAGAAGTTGTTGAGGCTTTGGAACAAGTTTATACTAATCGCGAAGAAGCAAAACGGATCGGTTTAGCTGCGGCTAACTTTATGCTGGATTGGACTTGGGAAAAACAGGTTAAGCGTTTTTTGGATGTCATATCAAATTCGCTTTAATAATCCTCTTTTTCCGACGAACATAAGTGGCTACTACACAAACAAAGTTTGTTTTTGCGGACTACAGAATAAAGAATCCAGATTAACTTGCGATTTGTCCCAATAGCTTTTCAGCACTATTCACACTTTCCATATCGTAAAGTTCCCGGTTGTAACAAACAATTTGTGCTACCAACTTTTGATGATATTGCTGAGCTTTTGCCAACATAGAACCCTGGGAACGCCGATAATTGACAACGACTTCTCTCGTTCCCAAAAAGGGAATATTGTGCTTGTGGCAGTTCACCCAAAACTCCCAATCTTCGTAACCTTCCTTCATCCCAACTTTGTACCCGCTGACCAAATCCAAAATAGATTTGTGATAAAGTGAAGACGGGTGAATCATGTTAGATTTCTTGATATTTTCGGGCGAATACAACTCGTAACTTGGTACTATACGATTTTCCGTGCCAAACATTTGATAAGAACCAAAGGCTACGCAAGGTACATTTGATTTTAAACATATTTCTAAAAGGTCAGTCAAGCCGTTTTCAGCTAGGATATCATCGGCATCTAAAGGCATGATGTATTCACCGTTTGCGGTTGCTATGCCCGCATTTCTAGCACTTGAAAGCCCTTGATTTGTTTGTTCTACAAGAGTAATTTGATATTGGGAATTTGCTAATATTAAATTTTTGGCAACTGTGCTGGTACTATCTAAGCTGCCGTCGTTGACAATGATAATTTCCCAATTTTTGTAAGTTTGGTTAATCACGCTAGTTACTGCTTCCACCAAAAAATGAGATTGATTGTAGCAGGGAATAATCACAGATACCAAAGGTCGATCTGCCAATTGTGGCGATGCTGTAACTTGTTTGACACTTTCTGATTGTAAATTCTGTGCCGAATTTCTAGCAGATTGTAAGCTGTAAAAATAAATTTTGGGATGGACGATCGCTAATTGATTCAGATCGGTATTTTGATATTCATTTACTAACCTCGGATATCCAGACAAGTATTCTTGTTTAACAAAAATCAAGATATTCTGAGCGTACCAAGGCTCTACTTTGTTATTGTTCCATATTTTTTTTCTCAAGCAGTCAATAACTGCATAACCGTTTTTCTGAAAGTAATAAACCCAATATTGTGGCCACTGTTCGTTAACGTGTTCGACGCCTCCTTGAAATGGTATCGCAGCAGAAAACAGAATCACCGGTGCTAGTTGAGTGAGAGAATTAACAAAGTTTTCGGCACAGGTAGCCGGCAAATGTTCGGCAACTTCCAGAGAAATTGCTAAGTCAAACTTTCGGTTTATTTGTAGCGGTTGCTTTAAATCGGCGGATTGGAACTGATTTAAAGGAATTTGTAAAATAGTGCGATCGACATAATCGCCATCTATTCCCAAACAATCAGCAATTCCCAACTTGTGAAACACAGCTAACCAACTTCCCGTACCGCAGCCCACATCCACTACACTTTTAGGTAAAATCGGTTGCAGCAAGTCTAACAGCAGGGGAATAATTTCTCTAGCAGAAGTGCGAGTTCCTTCTCCGATTAATTGGTAAAAATCTCTTGTATAAGATGACTGTTGGTTTTGATTGGTTTGGCTCGCTGTTTGAGAATTAATTGTCTCTAAACTGCTAATATTGTAACCGTGCAAATGTGCTGGCAACTGCCAGGAAATATTGGGGTCGGGTTGATGTTTTACTGGCTCGACATTGCCCCGCCAAGCAGCCCCCATAATTTGCATTGTTTGATATACTACTGTTTGCCATCCCCTTTGCTTCAAATAATCTAAACCTTTACCAACATCTGGAGCGGTTAAATCGTGAAATAAAATTATTGCATCTTCCTCCGCCAATTTTTCACACGCAATGGCATCATTTAACGGCCCATCACCTCCGTGTTCTCCGTCAATAAAAATTAACGACCATTTGCGGTTGAATTGAGCGGAAAATTCTTCTACTCTTTGGGGGCTATAGCCGGGTATTAGCTCGACTGAGGTTTGAACGCCAGACGCATTTAGAGCACCTTGAATTGAATCGATTACGCTTTGTCTGATGTCCTCTCTTTCTAACAGCGGATCTACGACATCTAACTCAACTCCTGCGAGGGCTAAGTGACAGGCCGACCACCCTAGCCAGCAGCCTATTTCTAAGGCTTTTTTACCTTTGAATTGCAGAGCTGTATTGTAAAGGATGTGTGCTTCGTCGCGATTCAAAAACCCGATGAATGGATAGCGCTTGTCTGCATACCAATTATGCGGAACTTCCCGGCGCAAATAAGGCCAGTTACTCGTATTTGGGTCGGCAACAATCATATTGGGGAAATAGGAGTCAGGTATAATTATTTGGAATCCTGGCGAGACATAATCCCCTGGATGCAATAAATTATTTTTGCTAATTTCAGGTTGTTGATAAGTCATTTTTGGTTCTTGAAATATTTGTACTGCTTCGTGTTTTTTAGGTTGGTAACGGACGCTGATTTCCAGTATATCGCCGTCAGTTGCCATCAATTGTACTCGGTCAAACTGCTGGCGGCCAGCTAAATGCAAAATGCCGATCGCCTCCTGCGGCAAGTACGGCTCCACAAAACAGCCTCGCTGCTTGTCCCAAACCGGAAAACCGTTAAATATCCAATTGCACCAAGCTGGGAGCATTTCAGTGAGATTGAACAATTCGCCACTGTAAACAGCGAGGTTGAGGGCAAATTGATCTGTCATGACACAGCCGGACTTTTGCAATCCTTGATTGAGTTTTTCCGCCCATATTTCCCAGTGCAAAGCATTTTTTCTGAGTGCGAAAACTCCGGCATTTAATATCGGATAGCTGTAGAATTTTCGAGCAATTTCTTCACCAAAGTTAGCTTCATATTGTTGATAAACCCACTGCCAAAATTGAGGAAGTTGTCCGTACTGCTGCAAGCTCGCCCTGTGAACTTCGGGAACAATTGCCAGTCCCCGGCGCGATGCTCCTTCAACCAACAAATTAATTGCTCTCCAGTCTTGAACCCAAGCATCCGCATCAATCCAGAGGTATATATCAAAATTGGGAAAGTATTTTCGCAAACAAGGTCTAACTAATAGCCCTTTTAAATGTTCGGGAGATTCATTTCTGCCAGGAAAGTCAAAGTCCCAATCGGGCTTTTGAATGATATTAACTTGTGTTTTTAACCACTGCAATTGTTCGGGAGTGCAGCCGAGATCGAAAAAGCCGATCGCCACATTTTCGCCCTCGGGTTTTTCCCGCACCGATAAAATAGTGCCTCGCACCAATTCAAAGTAATTTGCATCGGCGGCTGTGATGATGATAATCTGCATAAATAGCTTTTCTTATACAATAAACTGCTGAGTATACCGTAGGGTGCGCCTCGGCGGGTCTTACTATAGTGTAGGGTGCGCCTCGGCCCGTCTTACTATAGGCTAGCAATATTCATAAAACTATACTATCGAGGAGGAATTGTGAAACACCAAAAAGGGAAAGTTTATCTAGTCGGTGCGGGGCCCGGAGATTGTCACTTGATGACAGTGCGATCGCACAAACTGCTATCCGAAGCCGAAGTCTTAATCTATGACGCTCTAATCGACATCCCACAACTCGAATTAATCCCAGCAACTTGTCGGAAAATAGAAGTCGGCAAACGTGGCGGCAAACCTTCCACCCAGCAGCAAGAAATTAACCGTTTGCTGGTAGAACATTGCAAGTTAGGCCAACAAGTGGTGCGGCTAAAAAGCGGCGATCCGTTTATTTTTGGTCGTTCTAGTTCCGAAATTCAAGCATTAATCACAGCGGGCTGCGAGTTTGAAGTAATACCCGGAATATCCTCCGCATTAGCCGCACCTTTACTAGCAGGAATTCCCCTCACAGATCCGGTGATGAGCCGCTGTTTCGCAGTGATGAGCGCCCATGAACCGGATGCTCTAGAATGGGAAGCATTAGTGCAGATAGAAACTTTGGTAATATTGATGGGAGGGCGCAATTTAAGCGAGATCATCTGGCAATTGCAAAAGCACGGACGATCGCCCGAAACTCCGATCGCCATTATCCGAGATTGTGGCCGCCCCGAACAGCAAATTTGGCTCGGCACTCTCTCCAACATTGTACAGCAAACAGCAGGTCAATCTCTATCGCCTTGCGTGACCGTAATTGGGGAAGTAGTTAGATTGCGCGAATATTTAATCCAGCCAGAAAGCACAAATATGATCGATACACCTGTCACCATTAATAACAGCCAATTGCCGCTAGCAGGAAAAACCATTTTAGTCACGCGATCGGTTTCTCAGTCTGCTGAATTTAGCGATCGACTCCAGCAACAAGGAGCCCGCGTTATCGAAATGCCCGCCTTGGTAATTCGACCGCCGTCCACTTGGGAACCATTAGACAGTGCGATCGCACAATTGTCAAGCTTTCACTGGTTAATTCTCACTTCCCACAACGCTGTAGACTGCTTTTTTCAACGATTACAAGCAAAAGGCAAAGACGCGCGCAGCTTGTTTGGTATTAAAATAGCAGTTGTCGGGAAAAAAACAGCAGAAAGTTTGCGATCGCACTCTCTACAACCAGACTTTATTCCCCCCAACTTTATCGCCGATTCCCTAGTCGAAAACTTCCCCGATAACTTGCAAAACTGCAAAATCCTATTTCCGAGAGTAGAAAGCGGCGGCAGAGAAGTTTTAGTAAAAGAATTTACCGCCAAAGGATCGCAAGTAATAGAAGTGCCAGCTTACCAATCTTGCTGTCCCGAAACTATCGAGCCGATCGCCCTATCCGCACTCCAAAATCAAGCGGTAAATATCATAACTTTTGCCAGTTCAAAAACCGTGCATAACTTTTGCAGTCTCATACAACAAAGCCCAAAATTGTCCTTGTCTAAGGATTGGTTGGAAAACGTTTGCATTGCATCCATCGGCCCGGAAACTTCCAAAAGCTGCCAAAATTTATTGGGTAAGTTAGATGTGGAAGCTAAGGAATATACCTTGGATGGGCTGACTGAGGCGATCGTTGAATGGGCACAAGCGAGGTTGTAAAATAGTTGTACGATCATTAGGAGGAAAGAAACATGACCGCAAAAGACCAACTTCTTCAAGAACTCGACCAAGTACCAGAACCCTTGCTGCTGAAAGTGCTTGAATTTGTTCGTTCCTTAAAGACTGAAGAAGAACAACAAAAACTAGAAGCCAAAGCATGGCAGGCATATCTAGATTCAGAACGCGAAAGAAAGGAGGTTTACCGTCGCCTTGCCAACTCCTAATTTTGTCAGCAAAAGTATGGTTTTAAGTATCCACGCCAGACAGATAGAGATATTTGGCGGCACTCCCGGCGTCAGAGACGAAGGCTTGTTAGAGTCGGCTTTGGCTCAACCGCAAGCAACTTTTTGCTGTCAATTTTTGCATTCCACAATTAGCGAACAAGCTGCCGCCTATCTCTATCACATAGCGATTAATCATCCGTTTATTGACGGCAATAAACGAACGGCTTTTGCAGTGAAAGATACCTTTTTGCGTTTGAATGGTTGCGCTCTGAATTTAACGGACGATGGAGTATATGATTTAGTCATGCGAGTCGCACGGGGAACCATAACTAAGGAAGAATTAAGCACCGAGTTTGAGTCATGTATTATTGAGTTTTGATAAGATAAGTTGGGCAGCCTTCATTGAGATTAAGTAATGTGCAGCGTACTCACGCGACATTGAAATAGCGAATCGCGGAACAAAAAAGCGAGTAAAATTATCACTAAAGAACAAAGCCGAGATTTTTTGCGTCAAATCAGTAATAAAACTAAACAGAAAAAAGCACAAACCGCCGATCGCCCTTTCTCCGTCCAATCCCGCTACCCAGCTACAAATTACCAACAGCCATGAATATAAACTTTTCTCGTTACGACACCCTAACCACCTTGCTAGCAGGAACAACCGCAGCCTTAACCATAGTCATCAGTCAGCCCGCGATCGCCAAAACGCCCCAAGAAGTCGCCAGCATTGCCGGGCCGCTGACAGTACAAATTAACAGTTCTCTCGGAGACGGTTCAGGCGTAATAATTGCCAAAACAGGTAAAACTTACACAGTTTTAACAGTCAACCACGTCGTAGAAAAAGCAGACGTGAAATACACCGTTCGCACCTCTAAAGGCAAAAACTATCAAGCAACTGCAGTCACCCGCTTGCAAACCGCCGAAACTGACCCGGATTTAGCCGTAGTCAAATTTGAAAGCCCCGAAGAATATCCAGTCGCGACGATCGCCGATTCCGATCAAGCCGTCATCGGCACTCAAATCTTCGTTTACGGCTATCCCGCTACGGGCGGACTTTTCGGCGCCGAACGAGAACCAGAACTCTCTCCCGGACTCGTTACCAGCCGCCCACGCAACCGCCCGGAAGGTTACACTTTGCGGTATCAAGCCGTAACTTGGAGTGGCATGAGTGGCGGCCCAGTTTTTGACTCCGAAGCCCGAGTCATCGGTTTACACGGACAAGGCGAATTCGGTTTCGCCCAAACCAGTTCCGGCGAAGTCGCCCCGATTAAAACCGGATTTAACGCAGCAGTTCCCATCAATACATTTATCGCGAAGCTGGTGGCGGCGGGAATAAACAAATCCGAGTTGAAAGTAGACAATACTCCCGCAACGATCGGCCCGGTATCCACCGCCAATCCGCAAGATGCCCAAGCTTATTATTTTCGAGGGCTTTCGCTGTTAGATCAAGGAGATGCTTGGGAGGCGATCGCCGATTTCAACAGAGCACTCGCTTTCAAGCCCAAATATACCCCTGAATTGTATTTTAATATCGGTAATGCCCGCACTTTCATCACCGCCGGCTTGCCCCAACTCGGACCCACACGCGGTTCCACTGCTATTCAAGCATACACGCGGGCGATCGAAGCCAATCCCGGTTTTGCCGACGCCTACTACAACCGAGCTTTAGCTTACCTTGAAAACGAAAACCAACCGAAAGCAATTGCTGACTTTCAAAAAGCAGCAGAACTTTACAAGCAAGGCGGAAGAACCAGCGCCTATCAAGACGCACTCAACAGAATCAAGCAATTGCAGTAGAATTAGAAGTTAATAATTAAGAATTAAAAATGAGTAATCCCATTTTTAATTCTTAATTATGTAGTTCATAAAAACAGCAGGTAAATAACCATGACTGCTATCACCTTAAACCTCAACTCCCTTATCAAACTAACTTCAGAACAGTTTTATCAACTGTGCGAAGAAAACCCAGACTTGAAACTCGAACGCAACGCCAACGGAGAATTAATTGTCATGCCGCCAACCGGAGGAGAAACAGGGAAACGCAATGTCAAATTGACTACACAATTGGATGTGTGGAACGAACAAACCGAACTCGGCGAAGTGTTTGATTCCTCCACAGGATTTACCCTTCCCAATAAAGCCGATCGCTCTCCCGATGCTTCTTGGGTAGAAAAATCCCGCTGGTCAGCTTTGACGCCCGAACAAAGAGAAAAATTTATCCCGCTTTGTCCCGATTTTGTCATTGAATTAGTCTCGCCCAGCGACAGCCTAAAAAAGACTCAGGAAAAAATGCAAGAATATATAGAAAATGGCTGCCGTTTGGGTTGGCTGATTAACCGCAAAAAACGCGAAGTTGAAATTTATCGCCCCGGTCAAGATGTGGAAGTTTTACAATCTCCTCTCACTCTTTCTGGGGAAAATGTTTTGCCGGGATTTGTTCTCAATTTGCAAAAAATTTGGAATTAGCAGAATTCAATTATCAATTATATTATCTTCGGTAAAATAAACGTTACCAGTTCGTAGTGAGGAATGCAACTCCGAGCGAGTTGGATTCAGATTAAAGCGGGTTACTTCAACTTGCGATACTCTCCGCCCATGCTGGAAAAAATTATCAGTTTATCGATCGTCTCTCCGCTGTTATTTGCGGGCGAGTTTTATCTGCATCATTTCTACATTAAACCCAAAAAATTCCTCGAAATTTCCGAAGAAGATGAAGGCGTTATCATCAAAGACAGCATCGACACTTTAGTGTTAAAAGATTAGTTGTGGCTGATGGTAATAGAATCAAATTTGTCCTTAAACTCGATAACTAAACTTGATTCGGTAGCAGAGGTCGAATTAACTCCACAATTTGGTCATACTTAAAGTTATTGACACAATCAATTAGCGCACTGGAAAGGGTTGATTGAGATGCGGGAATTTGTTTGATTAGCTCGTTCATAACTTCAGGATCAACATAGTAGGCAGCTTGATACATTTGTTCTAACCACTGAGAGGACATCACGGCTAGATCTTCTGGAGATAAAGAATCAACAAATAGTTTTTGACAATCTTTTCCTACAACTGTACAGATGTACTCTACTCCCAAGTGTTGAGCGAGTTTGTCAAAGACGAGCCTTTCCTGAAATGGCTTGCTCATAAAGTCGTCACAACCAGCCATAAGAGCTTTCTCTCGCTCTTCTTCAAAAGCACTGGCAGTTAAAGCAATAATGACAGTTTCTTGTCCCTGATGGTGTTCTCTAATGCGTTTAGTAGCTGTGTAGCCATCCATGATCGGCATTCGTAGATCCATCCAAATCAAGTGGGGGAACCAACTTTCCCACAGGGATAGTGCTTCAACTCCCTGTGTTGCTTCGCGCACCTCAAAACCGACTGAGGTAAGGAGTTTGACCAATAAGCGACGATTTTCCTCTACATCTTCAACCACAAGGATGCGGTAAGTTGGTTGTCCTGGAGCTATACCAATCACTCTTTGTTTAAGCAATTCTGAGGCAAGGCAGACTGCTTGAGGTAACTTTACCCCAACTTCAAAGTAAAAAATGCTGCCCTGATTCAATGTGCTTTGAACCTGAATCTGACTACCCATGAGTTGGACAAATCTTTGGCTGATAGCTAGACCTAGACCAGTACCTTGATTCAATTTATTCCCAGCTTCAGCTTGCACGAACGCCTTAAATAAGCTCTCAACTTCTGTTGGAGCAATTCCCACTCCAGTATCCTCAATTTCAAAACATAGGCGACAGGACGTTTGGTCGCTCTGTTCTGATCTTACTCGTAAGGTGACGCTTCCTTGATTAGTAAACTTAATCGCATTACCGAGCAGATTGACTAATACTTGATACAGTTTTTTCTCATCGATATGCACAAATTGGGGAAGATTGGTGTCTCGCTCAACAATTAGTTTCAATCCTTTCGATTGGGCTTTAATTTGCAACATTTCTTCAAGAGACATCAGCAAATTTTTTAGGTCAAAGTCAGAAAGATAGAGTGTCATCTGTCCGCTCTCAATTTTGGATAAATCTAAAATGTCGTTAATCAATTCCAATAAATGTGTGCCGCTACGATTGACGATCGCCAGATCTTGTTGGAGTTCGGGAGTCAGAACAGGATCGTAACTCATCAATTGCGTAAATCCCAAAATAGCATTGAGAGGAGTACGGAGTTCGTGGCTCATATTGGATAGAAACATACTTTTGGCTTTGTTTGCTGTTTCTGCTGCTTCTTTAGCTTGCTCAAGTTCCAACTCGGCTTGTTTGCGATCGCTAATGTCAATTAAATATCCCAACATTTCCACTGGTCTACCTGCCCGATCTCGAATTAGTCTGAGTTGACCGAGTATCCAGCGATAAACCCCATCAGAGCGACGAAGACGGTATTCATGGAAATAAAAATCATTGACGAATAGATTGGCTAAGCCATTAACTACTCGTTCTAGATCATCTGGGTGTAAGTTATGCACCCAAAATTCAGAATCTTCTAAAAAAGCAATGCTTTCATAGCCCAATACATCTTTGACATTTTCGCTGATGAACGTTGCTCCATAATTGCCATCAGGTTGACAGCTAAAAATAACGACGGGGCTGTAGTTCAGGAGAAAGTTGAGGCGATTTGTGGTAGCCTGCAAAGCTTGCTCAGCTTGTTTCAGTTCTGTCACATCCTCCTGAACGGCAACATATACGGTTCCATATTCAGGATGCTCAAACCTAGATGTATGAACCCTGCACCAAAAAAGTCTTCCATCTTTTTTCTTATTGTAGATTTCATATTGGGCTTCTCCTTTCTGCTCAAGTTGAGTGACAAGATCTACAACGCTTGCGTCTGGTGTAACCTGTGTATCGATATAATTCAAGACAACAACCGATTGACCTGCGAGTTCGCCATCTGTGTAGCCAAACATAGCGTCAAATTTGGGATTGGTGTAGACGATTCTGAGATCTGAGGCTTTAATTAAACACACTCCACCTGCCATGTTATTCATAATAACACTCTGAAGCTCTAGCGTCTTTTGAGCTTCTTTTCGAGCGGTAATGTCTTGGATTTGACCAATAAAATGCAGTGGGTTTTCCTGTTCATCTTGTACTACCGAGCCATCAAGAAGAATCCAAATTATATGTCCTTGTTTATGGAAATAACGTTTTTCTATTTGGTAAGTTGAAATTGTTCCTGCTAATAGTTGATGCACATAACTAAGATCCCCGTCTAAATCATCAGGATGGGTAATGTCTTGGAAAGTTAACGCTAACAACTCTTCTGAGGAGTAGCCAAGAATCTGACATAAGGCAGGATTGACTTTAAGCCAGTGCCCATCAAGTGAAACGATCGCCATTCCAATAGACGCATTTTCAAACGCATTGCGAAACTGCTCTTCACTGTTTCGTAAAGCCACCTCAATTTGTTTGCGTTCGTTTTCAGCCCGCTTGCGATCCTTGATCTCCTTCTCTAAGGCTTGATTTGCCGCCATAAGTTGAGCTGAACTAGGTAAAGCTAAAGCTGATGGAATTAACAAGACTAGCTCAGATGCAGTATATATAGAAATCAGAGCAGTAATAGCTTTAATTCCTCCAGAAAGCCAATAAGTAGGAAACCAAAGCGTCCAAATTTCCATAATATGAGTTGTACCACAGGCAATTATGAAGGCGCCAAACAGAAAAAATACTTTCTGAAATGGAGTATCTTGGCGCTGTCGCACAAAGTAGATTAGCATGATTGGGATGGAGTAGTAAGCTAAAGCGATTAAACCATCGGATAAAATATGTAATCCTACTAAGTTTGTTTGCCAGAGATAGCAGTGACCATGAGGAATGAATCCTCCTGTCTCAAAAAAATGTGTAATCATACATAACCTGCATTATTCATGAGTGCTGAAGTGCTTAGCGATTGAGTTCTGCCATTGCCCGCTTCAGGGTCGAAGTCTTACCGGGAAAACCACTTTTGAGTAGGGAGATGTCAAATTGCCAACCTAGCAGCACGAGACATCCGATCGCAATGACGAGTAGACTTGCCCTTTCAGAAATGTGCTTGTTCATAAATCGGCTGCTTGGGTTGAAAAAATGTTCTCCTAATGTTACCCAAAACGAAGAAGGGCAACCACGGGCGGATTATCCCTACCTCAACAAGTCAGATTTTGTAGGGGCTGTGCCAGTGTGCCAGTCCGAGAACTCTGCGATCGCAGGACTTCTTTGTGCGTCAAGTGAGTGGATAACCTAATAATTCAACTATACTCTTATTCATAGGTTTATAGTCCTCTGGCAAGAAACTATGGAAATCAGTAGGATTGTCGATACAACTAGCAATAGAGTTAGCGATCCAGCTACCAACTACCGAGGCAATATTTTAATTGTTGACGATCTCCCTGATAACCTGCATCTTCTCAGCCGTACTTTGAAGAGACATGGTTATAAAGTTCGCAGTGTCACAACAGGCGCAATGGCGCTCCGAGCCGCCAAATCGCCATCGACGGAACTAATCTTACTTGACATTAAATTGCCTGATATTGATGGCTATGAAGTTTGTAAACAATTAAAATCTGACGAGCAAACCACAGGCATTCCGATAATTTTTTTGAGTGCTCTCAATGAAACTTTCAATAAGGTTGAGGGGCTTGCTGTTGGTGGGGTAGATTATATTGCTAAGCCGTTTCAAGCCGAAGAAGTATTAGCTCGTGTCGAAACTCACTTAACCATCCGACGGTTGCAACAAAGCCTCCAAGAGCAGAATTTACGTCTCTTGAGAGAAATGGAAGAACGCCAACGTCTAGAAGCCTCCCTCTTTGCCGAAAAAGAACTAGCTCAAGTGACTCTCCAATCGATTGGTGATGCAGTTATTACTACCAATGCTCAAGGTAATGTGCGATTTTTCAATCCTATCGCTGAGCAACTGACAGGCTGGAAGGCTCATGAGGCTAAGGGACTCCCCCTGTCTACAGTCTTTGAAATTGTCAATGAAGTAACGCGAAAGCCAGTAGAGAATCCGATCGGCAAGGCTATGTTGGAGAAGCGCATTGTGGGCTTAGCTAACCATACTATTCTCATTGCCCGCGATGGGACTGAGTATGCCATTGAGGACTCAGCAGCACCGATTCGAGACCGCCAAGGTCAAATTATCGGGGCCGTTATCGTCTTTCATGATGTTACCGAATCGCGCAATCTTGCTCGTCAACTCTCTTGGGAAGCCAGTCACGATGCTCTGACAGGTTTAATCAACCGTCGAGGATTTGAGCAGCGACTAATGGAGGCGATCGCCTCTGTTCAAGATAGCAATCAGCAGCACGCTCTCTGTTATTTAGATTTAGATAAGTTCAAAGTCGTTAACGATACCGCCGGTCATTGTGCTGGCGATGAGCTACTGCGCCAAATCACTACACTTGTACAAAAGGGAGTCCGGGCTAATGACATACTGGCTCGCTTGGGAGGTGATGAATTTGGTCTTTTGCTTACTAAATGTCCCCTCTCTAAAGCAGCTCAGATTGCGGAAAACCTCAAAGATTTAGTGCATCAGTTTCGGTTTATTTGGGATAGCAAAACCTTTATCATCGGGGTCAGTATTGGAGTTGTTGCCATTAACCAAGACAGCCAAGATTTGATGGAGGTTATGAGGACCGCTGATGTAGCTTGTTATGCTGCCAAAGGCAAAGGTCGCAACTGTGTTCATGTTTATCCTCTAGATGATGGCTAACTAATATAATTAGACAACGTGGTGAGAGGCAGTTGATTTCCAACATCCGCCGTACGTTAAAAACCAATCGTTTTTGTCTCTACTCCCAAAAGAGTGGATCTATTACCTCTAACCCCTCATTAGAGTATTATGAAATATTGTTAAAAATGCTAAACGAAAACCGAGAAAGCGTGGCTTCCACTGAGTTTATTCTCACCGCAGAGCGTTATGGCTTGATAACCAAGAGCGATTGTTTTTGGGTAATCGAAACTTTTGGATTAAATTATCATAACTGTAGTTTAGACTAAATAAAGATGAGAAAGGTGGCTTCAGAAGAACTAGAGCCACCGCGCTGGGAGAGAATAAGGGTGAAAAGAAAACATATCCACTCCCTTAATGAACAGTGAACGATTAAAAGACTTTCGTCAAGCAGCATACGAGTTATTAGTGCTGGCGAAAGATGCAACATTCGAGCTGATGGATGCAGTAATGACAACCAGGAATGCGGCTTGTTTGGCGGAATTTTCGCTC
>NZ_JAUBVF010000124.1:0-3870 GCF_036705685.1 Microcoleus sp. AT3-A2 | reverse complement strand
ATGATTGCTGTATTTGGTTGTCAATGTTCGGATGATGTTTCTATTATTAACGGTGTTGTTAACGTTTGTAAAGGGGTGTAGCGACAGTTTAACTGATGAGGGTTATTAGGAAAGCTGATGTAAGGAGAGACAGGGGCGTAGCTTGCGGGGCCCGACGCCATCGCTAGGGTTTTGTTAAGAAAGTTGAGGGTTTTGCTTTCTGTGGGTCAGCTCGTGATACCTTTCTAAAACCTGAAAGCGGGAAAGTCCGGTGCAATTCCGGCGCTGTGCCGCAACTGTAAAAGTCAGAATGCCGATTTCGGGGGCGCTTTGTGGGCGTTTACTTTTGGATTCCCTGCGTCGCACGGGGAGGAGATTATTTGTTAGCTTTGACTGATTTGCCGACTTGTCCGGGTTTATTTTACGGTTCCCAAGCCCGAGACGGAGTTTTATCGAGAATGCGGATTCCGGGGGGAATTTTAAACGCGCAGCAGTGTCGGACGATCGCCGATGTGGCTGATCAATACAGTACCGGCTGTTTGCAAGTGACAAATCGGGCAAATTTGCAAATCCGAGAAGTGAACTCGGAAATTGCCCCGGAAGTCTGGAACCGCTTGCAGGAATTGGGGATAGCGTCTCGCCGCGTTGAAGTTGACCCGATTCGCAATATTATGGCAAGCCCGACAGCCGGGATCGATCGCCAGCAGTTAGTGGATACTCGCCCGCTAGTGAAAGCTTGGGATGATTACCTCCAAACGCATCCCGAATTGTCGGAACTTTCGCCTAAGTTCAGTATTGGCTTCGACGGCGGGGAATCGGTTTCGATCGGCGATTTACGCAACGATATTTTATTAGCTGCTGAAGGGCGTTCAACCCAATCAGAAATCCTTTTTCGGCTGTATTTAAAGGGTGATACAGGAATTTTAATCCAAGAATCGCAATGTATTTCAGTATTAGCCGCCCTCGCTAGCACCTATCTTGAATACACAAAAAATCGACCTCGAATTGATGGCAAAAAACCGCGTTTGCGTCACCTGCTGGCAGATTGGGGCGCTGAAAGTTATCTAGAAAGGGTACAGCAGAATTTACCATTTTTAGGGCAATTCACATCTTGCACATTTCCTAAAAACAGCCAAGATGCCTGTTCCACAAAGAGTGAATTTCCTTGTGGGGTGGGCATCTTGCCCGCCCGATTGATCGACTTATCTGAAAAATCCCTCCCCAATCACCGACATCTCGGCATCCACCCTCAGCGACAGTCGGATTTATCCTACATAGGAATTGCGCTGCCTCTCGGTAGGCTAGAATCAAAGCAACTGCGGAATTTGGCAAATTTAGCCCAAAATCTAGCCAGCGGTACCCTGAGACTTACGCCGTGGCAAAATCTGTTGATTTCTGATATCCCCAACTCCCAGCTTTTTGAGATCGAACAGCAAATCGCCGATTTGGGATTGCACTCGTCGGCGACTCACCTAGATTCGTGCTTGGTGGCTTGTGCCGGCAGCAGCGGCTGTGCGTCGGCGGCGACAGATACTCAAAGTCACGCCCTAGCAATGGCGAGGGATTTAGCGCAAAAATTGACGATCGACCAGCCGATTAACATTCATTTCAGCGGTTGCCAAAAGTCCTGCGCCCAGCACCAGCCAATTGATATCATGCTGGTAGGAATTCAGATTGAGCGAGGACACGAGACGATCGAAGGTTACGACATTTATGCGGGTAGAAAAGATTTGCCCTTCGGCCGACCAATTTTTCCGGCGGTGAGTGCGATCGAGATGCCCGGTGCGATCAAGCGAATGTTGCAGGTATATCAGCGGTTTCGAGAGCCTTTGGAGTCATTTGGTAAGTTTGTGGATCGGCAGGCGATCGACCAATTGCAGGAGTTGTTCACCACCGAAAATCGGAATTGAAAGTGAAAAAATATCCTATAGAAACAGACAAATTTTAAGCATTTCTCTTTCTATCTCTCTTGATGTTTCTTCCTTCGCTTCCTTTCCATCTTCGCGGTTCATTCAAAAAATCTATTTCACAAATCCCACAAACTTCCCATAGCAGTTTTAAACAATGATTGACTACATTCGAGACGGAACAGAAATCTACACCAAATCCTTCGCCACAATTCGAGCCGAAGCAGATTTGTCAAGCTTGCCGCCCGATTTAGAATCGGTAGCCGTGCGACTAATTCACAGTTGTGGCATGACTGATATTGTTACAGATTTAGCCGCTTCCCCCGGTGCAGCCACCTGCGGACGCCAAGCCCTCGCCGCAGGCGCGCCGATTCTGTGCGATGCCCGGATGGTGGCCGAAGGCATCACTCGCAAACGCCTTCCCGCTGACAATCCGGTGATTTGCACCCTCTGGCATTCCGAAATCCCGGAGTTGGCGCGGCAAATCGGAAATACTCGATCGGCTGCGGCCCTGGATTTATGGCTGGACAACTTGCAGGGTGCGGTTGTGGCAATTGGCAATGCCCCGACTGCTTTGTTTCGACTCCTGGAAATGCTTGATGCCGGAGCACCCAAACCGGCTTTAATTCTGGGTTTCCCGGTAGGATTTGTCGGGGCCGCCGAATCCAAAGCGGAACTCGCCGCTAACAGTCGAGGAGTGCCATTTATTACGTTGCACGGGCGGCGCGGTGGCAGTGCAATGGCAACGGCGGCCGTGAATGCGTTAGCGAAAAAGGATGAATTATGACTAAGGCAAATGGTAAATTGTACGGTTTGGGTATTGGCCCTGGCGATCCAGAATTGATCACATTGAAAGCTTATCGGATTTTGCAATCGGTGCCAGTGATTGCCTATCCGGCGATGGAAAATGGTAAGGTGCTGGCGCGGGCGATCGTTGCTGATTATCTGCGCCCGGAGCAAATTGAGATTCCGATGCCGCTGCCTTTTAGTCCGACGCGATCGTCTCAACCTTATTATGATATTGCGGCCGAGAAAATTGCCGCACATCTGAGCGAGGGTCAGGATGTGGCGGTGCTATGTGAGGGAGAACCTTTTCTCTACGGCTCGTTTATGTATCTATTTAACCGTTTGTCGGGGACATTTACCACTGAAGTTGTGCCAGGAATTTCTTCCACAATGGCGAGTGCGGCTGCGTTGGGAGTGCCGCTGACTTATCGTAACGATGTGTTAAGTATTATGCCTGCGACGCTGGATGCTGAGGTTTTGCGCGATCGACTGGCGGTTGTTGATGCTGCTGTGATTATTAAGCTGGGCCGGCATTTTGCGAAAGTCCGGGACGTGCTGATTGAGTTGGGACAGTTCGATCGAGCTTTGTATATAGAACGCGCAACTATGCCGAATCAGCGAATTCGGGCGATCGCAGATGTCGAACCCGCTGAAGTTCCCTATTGGGCTCTCATTATGATACCCAGCCAGCAAAAGTCTGTATCCTAATATTTCTATGCCTGAAGGCGACGCGCTTCCAGGCTTTCCCTACTTTTTGTCCATTCTTTCCCATTTATCCACCATTCCTGATATTGATAAGTCAATCTTATAACTCTCATCAGTTAATCTGTTGTTAAAATACTTTACAAACCTTAGAATATGCTTTATGTTTATTTACATGGCGGAACACAAAGCCGTCACGAACATTGAAAACCAAATAAAGCAATCATAAACAAATGACAACAACCTTACAGCAACGCGAAAGCGCCAATGTCTGGGAACGCTTTTGTGAGTGGGTCACAAGCACAGACAACCGGATTTACATCGGTTGGTTCGGCGTCTTGATGATTCCTACACTCCTGAGCGCCACCATCTGCTACATCATCGCCTTCATCGCTGCTCCTCCAGTGGACATCGACGGCATCCGCGAACCAGTAGCAGGTTCCTTGATGTACGGTAACAACATCATCACAGGTGCTGTTGTTCCTTCATCCAACGC
>NZ_JAUBVF010000176.1:0-1035 GCF_036705685.1 Microcoleus sp. AT3-A2 | reverse complement strand
GCCGAATGCCATACCAATTCAACTAAGTTGTAGTCCGGGCTATACTTGGGCAGAAACTCTATGATTAGATTAGGCATCTCTGCTGCTATTTTCTGCAAAATCTCTGCTTTTTTATGAAAACTAGCATTGTCCAAAATAATGACAAACTTACAGCCTTTATCTTGAAAATCTTCCGCTAAATTCCCTTGCAATATCCACTCTTCTCTTAAATCTCCATAAAAATTTTTCAGCACTGCATAAAAATTAGCAGAATTTCCAGATGGAATAAAATCTACCCATCTTTTCTTGTCTGAATACCTCACTCCACCCATGACATTAATACGACCCTTTCTTCGGTCTCCTTTTTTCTTTCTTCGAGTCCCTTTTTTACACCAGTTTTTCCTTCTAATTACTCTTAAACTAAATCCACTCTCATCCCAAAACCATACCTGTAGAAGAGCTGGAGATTCTTTGGCTATTCTTAGATACTCAGCTAATTTATCTTTAAATAAACTCCTCTGTACGGTATCTTGCTTAGACTCTAAGCTATATTTAGCCCAGAGGTAAACATACTTTTTTGATTTTAAAATCCTCCTTACTTGGGTACTACTCAACTCGATTCCTGTCTTCTCTCCTAGATATATTGCCAGTCTGGCTGTCGTCCATCTCCCGAATTCATAGCCACATTGTTCCGGCTCTAGTTCAATTGTCTCTAAAAGTAAATTAATGTATTCTTCTGTAGCTTTTCGGTAGTTACCCTTCATTCTCTCATCTTTAAAACTATCTAAATTATCAGGGTCGCCCTGAATGCTCCAGTAAGCGACTTTTCTTAGAGAACATCCAATTAATTCAGCAGTTTGAGCTTGTGTATTTCCGTTATTTAGTAACAAAAAAATTAAAGCTCTTTGCCGAATGTCTGGATGTTCATGCTCTTTTAATGCTTGTTGCAGAGTTTCCTTTGTCTCGGAACTGAGGAAGTTTTTAGTAGGCATTGACTTTTTATAAATATCCTCATATTATACTATACAATATGCGTTTTAGATGCTGAACAGCTTA
>NZ_JAUBVF010000123.1:0-3883 GCF_036705685.1 Microcoleus sp. AT3-A2 | reverse complement strand
TAATTATAAAATGGAACCGAAAAATAAAAAATAAAGGTAACTTAGTTAATGCAGTTTAGATGTCGAACAGCTTATAAGGGTAAAGTCTTGGCGGCCTAATAGTCTGTGTATTTACGCCGAGCTGTACTAGCGCTGTCCTGCGTGGCAATATCGTGCAAGCAATAGTGGAGGGTTCTGCTGTGCAACCTTACCGTATTACGATAAACTTTGATGACGCTAATGTCGCATCATCAAATTGCACTTGTGCTTACGATCGCGTTGGGTGGTGTAAACATATTGTTGCTACCATGTTATTATGTCTGCGACAACCACAAATAATTGAGCAGCGCCCCACACTGGAACAGTTACTCGATCGCCTCAACGATGTACAAACCCAGCAATTAATACAAAATTTAGTAGAAAAGGAACCCTCACTCATTGATCCGATCGAACGATACGTTAACTTAAGTGCTATTCCTACGCCTCCACAGCAACCTACTAAAGTACCCCGTCGTACCTCCATTAATCCGGCTTCTTTTAGACAACAAGTACGACAAATTTTGCGAAATGCTGTGCGTTATTTCGACGAGGGATGGGGGGAAGAAGACCCCATTACAGAAGAACTTTGCGATGTGATTCAGCAAGCGCAGGAATTGATCGCAGAGGGAGATGGTAACAACGCCTTAGTAATTTTACAAGCCATCACCGCAGCTTGCGTTAAAGATTGGGATGACGTAGAAGAATATGGCGCTGAAAGTTCTGATATAGCTAACGCTTTGGATGAAGCTTGGACAGAAGCCATTTTAACGGCTGAACTAACTGCTGAAGAAGAGATCGATATTCAGGGGATGTTAGAAGCTTGGCAAGATGAATGGGATTGCGATTTCAGCATGAGCTTGAAAGCATTACGCCAAGGTTGGGATGACCCCCTAATTCAAGAGGTACTTCAAGGAAATATTACGGGGCAAGAAATAGGAGCTAATGAGGCACCAGAATGTGCTAAAAGCTTAGCATTAATTCGCTTGCAAATCCTCGATCGCCAGGAACGCTATCAAGAATACTTATACTTAGCGCAAGCAGAAAACTGCCCTCAACAATACTTGACGATGTTAAGTCGTTTGGGGAGAATAGAAGAAGCAGTGGAAGCTGCTGCTACTCAGATAAAATCAGCGGAAGATGCTTTTGCTCTTGCTCAAAGTTTACAAGCACAGGAAGCCCAAGCTGAAGCTCTAAAAATTGCTCAAACTGGGTTGAATTTGTCAGGCAATTGCCTTTATAAACTGGCAATTTGGACGAGTGAGTTGGCTGTTGAGTTGGGAGAAAACGAAGTTGCATTAAATTCTAGAATGCTAGTCTTTGAAATCAAACCATCCTTTGCTGATTATCTTTTAGTGAAGGAGTTTGCAGGAGACAGTTGGTCAACTGTGAAAGCAAATTTGTTAGCAACTCTGAGAAGTGATAGAAGTTGGGGAGTTTCTGAAGCAAAGGTTGATATTTTTCTCTATGAGCAACTTATTGAAGATGCGATCGCTGTTGCTGATGGCTTGAGTGGCTACGAATCGGCACTGATTCACCGAGTAATGGGGGCTGCGATCGCCCACCGCCCCGATTGGGTGATCGCCAATGCTTGTCGGCTTGCTGAATCGATTATGGATCGGGGGAAATCAGAGGACTACGATCGTGCAATTAAGTGGTTGGAAAAAGCCCGCGCTGCCTATTTACAAATGGGGCAAAATCTTCAGTGGTGTGCTTATCGTTCTCAACTTATGCAAATACACCATCGGAAGCGGAAATTAATGGGGATGCTGAAGAGTCCAGATTTAGATTGAGGCTGAAGTTTACCGTAAACCAGAACAAGTGAAAGCGGCCCAATAAAAAGGGTCAGCAAAAGGGAAATCTAAGCAACTAATTATTTCCAGTCGTTGCAAAGTTTTGTAATTGCGTGTTGCTGTTTCGGCCCGCTTTTCTTCCTCTTGTAGCCATTGCAGATAGTCGGCAGAACCTTCTGAATAGGAATTACGCTGGTTTTCGGCAAACTGGCGATCGCCCTCCGCCTCTTCAAATTTGCGTTCTAATAAATCACCAAGTTGGGGAGAATAGCAAGCGACAAATTCTGATCCAGAGAGCGATCGCAAAGGGAGCATCCCGATTTTGCAAGTATACAAAAGTATGATAAAATCCGCTGCTTTTGGGAAAAGCCAACACTTAGCTTCCTCCAAAAATATATTTTAGAGTCAATAAGCCATTTTATAGCAACTGAAGAATAGAGTGTCTCAAGAGTTACAATAGTCAATAAATAATTTTGAGGGACTCAAAATGACGCCTGACGAACAAGGACGTTTACAAGCTTATACTGCTGAAATCGCCAAAATTTTATACAGAAACACTCCCCCCGAAGCATTAGAGAGCCTGGAAACAATAGAAGGGCACCTGAGAAAACAATGGATAGAGATAGTGGGACCCCAAGTGGCTTTTTTTTATCAAAGAAACCACGGGAACAGACAAAGGACGCCCCCGAACAGTAAAAAGCTGTGTGGGTGAGTTAAAAATTACTGAAAAACAAGCAGAAAAATTAAATCTCAAAAAATCGACTCGCTTGGCCCCTTTTTTTGAGAAATGCTGACGGAGACAAGTGGCGCTGTTATCCTATTCCAAGGCATCTCAAGAAATTGAGGTACAGACGGGAGTCAAGATAGGTCATACCACTTTACATAGATTGGTAGAAAACCAAGAGTGGGTTGAACCAGTAGCCTCCGATCCCATTAAAGAAACCAGTGTGGATGGAGGAAAAGTGCGTATTAGAGGAGCAAAAGGAGAGGGTTCTCACTGGCTCGATTATAAAGCAGTTAGTCTTCATGACAGCTTTTATGGTGCATATTTTCTCCAGAATGAAGTGTTGATTGATTATGTGAATCGTCAGCCGTTAAATGCCCTACTGACTTGTGTAGGCGATGGACACGATGGAATTTGGAATATTATCGGTAAATTCAATCCGGATGGCAATCGCCGAGAAATCTTAGACTGGTATCATTTAGTAGAAAATCTGTACAAAGTAGCAGGGTCTAAGAAACGGCTTTCTCAAGCCAAAGAATTGTTGTGGCAAGGTCGTATAGATGAAACCATTAAGTTGTTTGAGTTGTGCAGTAGTCGTCAGACTACCAACTTTTGTAAATATCTAACAAAACATCGGAATCGAATTGTTAACTATCACCGATTGTCGGGTCAAAATATTTGTTTTATTGGGTCGGGAGCGGTGGAATCATTAGTGAAACAGATTGATAGAAGATTGAAAATTTCTGGCGCTCAGTGGGGGAGTAAAAATATTAATCAAATGCTCAAACTTAGGTGTGCTTACTTGAATGAATTAATTTAGAATATAGACACCTTTTCTATATTTTTCTTCCCAATTCCCATACTTTAAATACTCCTCTATCGCCAGTTCGGTTAGCCTGCGGGCGACAACTTTTCCGTTCTATCATGTAGCGCAGGGCGAAAAATTTTGGCTCATATCATACTTTTAACCATTTACAAAACCGGGATGCTCCCAGCAAATGCTTTTGTTCACCCATTCCCAGGTTTTATTTAAGGCTTCTAAATAATCGGGATGTGACACTCGCAGTAGTCCGGGAAGTTCCTGTAGTTCGGCGAGCAATCGATTCATCGCTTTGCGCCTTTGGGAGCTGTTTTGGGGATACTCGCATACCTCCTCAATTAGTTGGCGCAGCCGTTGATCCATAGGTGTTAAATTAATTATTTGAGTTCTAAACTCATTGTTGCACCGCTGGGAGATTCTCCGCTAACCAGAGGATGCTCTGTATTCTGCGTGCACCCCAGGGTAAACGCATCTAAATTAATTTGACAAACACCTAAATTTGTGCATTGCTAAATAACTAAAAAAACTTTC
>NZ_JAUBVF010000020.1:0-98592 GCF_036705685.1 Microcoleus sp. AT3-A2 | reverse complement strand
TTTAGCAGGCATTCACTTTTTCTGAATATCATTATGTTATATTATACCAATATGCGTTTTAAATGCACAACAGCTTATCCTGCTGATTTAGTAAAATAACGTGCCTGATATTTGTTGGTCTTCTTAACTGGTTCCCAGGCTAGAGCCTGGGAACCGAGAGCCAGAGGCTCTGCCTCGTTAACGGATAAAAATAAAAACACGAGGCAGATGCTCATGGAATGTGTTCCCAGGCTAGAGCCTGGGAACGAGCAAACACCTACGCTTTGCGCTTCCGACGGCGAATCAGCACACTCATCACTTGGTTCGGATTAGCTGCACGTTGTAGGGGACTCCAATCGCCAACTTGGGCAAATCCCAGCCGGTACAAGGTGAGTATGGTTTCCCTGACACCCTTGGGCGAACCTGTCACCGTAACACAAACCACATCCTGTTCCGATTCTGCTGCTGAGTCGTCATTTGGCCGATCCTCTTCGAGGGCTGCGCTAACGAATTTGTTGTCGTCAGGCAATAATTCCTGTGACATAATTATGTTCTCCTGGTTTTGGGTTTTCTAGAAAAACCCAAAAACCCAGCCGCCCCGCTTTTCAACACATAGCAGGGCGGCTACAGAGAGTGTTATCATACTCCGTTAGCCTCCAGACTGCTGATATCAGTTTGGCGGTTATGCTGTCCATTGCTGCTCGCAACAGCTTTGGGCAGTGCAACTAGATTTTTGGGCGACGCGGGCTACTTCCTCTACAAGCAAAGCAACCTCTAACTTCAAAGCGTAGCCGCAGACGGGGGCCTGTGTCAATCCTCCATTTGGGATTTGGGATTTGGGAAAGGTGCGTCAGCTTTGAGATTGCTTCACTACGTTGGCAATGACAGAAAATCCTAGTACGTGCATCGAGGATTAACTGGTTCCCAGGCTAGAGCCTGGGAACGAGCAATCGCCTACTTCCTAGGCTTTGCGCTACAGTTATAATATTAAAATCAATTTAAAAAGTGCGATGGATTTTGTTATCGTCAACCCAAAAACTTGCACTCAAGGATAATTATGCTGCACAATCTTCAGCAATCTCACGAACAAGAGATACAGACAATTACTCAAGTTTTGGGAAAAATCACCAACCGCACGGCGGAGCAGATTAAACCATTACTAGATGCGATGCTCAAACAGCTAATTGAACCTCAACAACCTCCATTTTATGAAACAGCTACCCCAACAGAATGGTCAATAGCATTTCAAGAATGGGTTGACAGTCATCGTACCCTAAATCTCCCCACTCTTTCAGATGAAGCTATTAGCAGAGAGAGCATTTATGGAGACAGAGGTTAAATGCCGTTTCTCGTAGATACAAACATACTGCTGCGTAGCATCGATACAGCACACCCAATGAATCCTGATGCTGTCAATGCCGTGATTACTCTGCGCGATCGCGGGGAACAACTTTATATCGTACCCCAAAATTTGATCGAGTTTTGGAACGTTTGCACGCGCCCGATCCAGAGAAATGGATTAGGGCGTACTGCAACAGAAGCAGAGGCAGAAATTAATCGCTTAAAACAGCTTTTTCCTCTGTTGTTGGATACCGAAGCAATTTATCAAGAATGGGAGCGACTGGTGATAACACATAAGGTTATACCAATTTTTTATGAGGCTGCATAGAATCTGATCCCCCCTAACCCCCCTTAATAAGGGGGGGACAAGATTCTTCTCAAAGTCCCCCTTCTTAAGGGGGATTTAGGGGGATCGAGATATGTGCAACTTCACATTAAATTAGTGTTAACGTTCATGATGCGCGGCTAGTTGCTGCTATGCTAGTTGATGGTTTAACCCATATCCTAACTTTTAACATTGCTGATTTCGCTCGTTATTCACAAATTACGGCTGTTAACCCTCCAACTGTAAAGCCTTGATTAATTGGGAATTTAACAGAAATTATACTCCGAGCAAAGAACAGGCAAGATGCCTGTTCCACAAAAAGCTAATTTGATTGTGGGGAGTAGGAGTTGGGCCGGAGAGCCCGCCCTTAGATTTTACCGGGTGTTAGCAAAATTAGCTGTTTTGATAAGATCGATCGTACTTCATCCAATCCCATCTCCACATCCGCCAAAATCTCTCCCACAGTTTTGGTATTGCAACCTTGCAAAAACTCAAATTCCGCACTTGACAAATTGAGCAATTGGTAGTTGCAATCAAACACTTGTTGACTCGGCCAACCGTGCATACAACCACTCAACTCAGGAATTGCCGCCAAAAGTGCCTTATCGTCCGACCAATCAATTTTATTAACAGGCTTTTTGCCCAAGAAAAACTCGTAATGAGTGATTTCCGTATCCAACAATTCAATTAATCGATAAAGCTCCCGTTCCGTCAAACCCTGAGCTCTTTCTATCAATTCCGGCGCTTTCCCCAAAAGTCTTTCTAACTGCCAATATCCCGGATTTGAGAAACCGATAAACTCCAATCCCGAAGCGTCAATTAACTGGAACAAAGTCTCGATATTGTAGTCAATTTCCTGCGGGTGAACGTACATATCAGCAAAACATTCGTCTCGCTGATTTTCTCCTGCCCAACGCTGTTTTTCGTACTTGACAAGACGGTTGTTTTCTGGTAAAGAAGCAAAGATTTGACGACCGACTTTCACACCATCGGGATAGTCACCTTTTTGCGGGCCTTGAAGAAGTGCGATCGCCCTTTGCATCAGTTGAATTTCCCAGCGTCCGAGCTCAGCATACACAAAAATGTGCATCAAACCCCCCTCCGCCAACTTCGCCGCCAGCGCTTGAATGCCCCGGATCGGATCGGGTAAGTGGTGCAACACGCCCACGCAGTTGATCAAATCAAACTCGCCCTCTAACTCAGCGGCATCGTACAAGCTGAGGTGACGAAAATCAGCTTCTCGCGCGCCCGATCGCCGACAACGTTCTTGTGCTACTTTCAAAGCACCCGCACTCAGGTCGATCGCCGTCACCGAAGCTTCGGGATTGAGGTGAATCAGATAATCGGTGCTCGAACCAGTGCCGCAGCCAGCATCTAAAATCCGAATATCGAGTTTTGGCGGCTTTTGGCCGGTGCAAAAATTGTAAGCATCAGGCCAACTCCAGCGCCAGTTGTACCCAGGGGGCGGTTCATCGGACAAAGGATCGGGCGGAAAAGGGAAAGTATCGTAAAGCCGCCGCACGGCAGCACTGATATCAGGCGTAGTATCCATAAGTGAGGTAATAGTGCGTGGGTTTTGAGATTGGTTGTCAGTAGCTACGGGGTAACACGGCTACGCCAAGCACTTCTTTTGCTGCGTTACTCGCCACAAAAGTGTCGCTGCGCGATAGTTTGGCAAGCCTGAAACAGAGGGATCGGGCGATCGACTAACCCCTGGTAGCCAAGCCCTGACAGCTTCTGCGTAATAAAACTTATCATTTTTTCTCATATAAGCTCTCTTAAATCTATACAATAAATCTCGACAGGCTTTTTAACAAATAAGGACTGTCAATAACCCACCGCTGAACTGTCGGGTAAAGCGGAGGCGTCTTTCCGCAGAAAGTCAAAAGCCCCGAAACAGGCAGAAGAAAATTTTTGATTTTCTTTTCCTTTAATTCAAGGCACTGGCTACAATCGCCCAAAGGCAACTCTCCTGCCGAGTCTTTTTTCCACGGGTATGCCGGCGGAGTGCAGCGGAGGGAGTACCCCGTGCCTGCCTTCGGATCGGACATTTCCCCGCAGGCAGAAAGATGAAACCAAAACATTTTAATCTAAGAAAGTAAGCGCGCCCGAACCTCGTGACAGGTAAAGGCAAAAAGTAAACAAAGCAAAAATACCTACTTTGACCTGCATCAGAAGGCAAGGTTAGTCTGGTTAAATGCTGCAACTATTTGGATAGGGAGCTAAGGAGTCTAATGACTGTAAAAGCAAGTGGTGGAAGCTCGGTTGCGCGTCCGCAACTATATCAAACTGTACCGGTCGCAACAATTTCGCAAGCAGAACAGCAAGACCGCTTTCTACAGCGGGGCGAACTCAGCGAACTGGCAAGTTATTTCAGTTCAGGGGCTCTTCGGATCGATATCTCTGCGACGCTGACCCAAAACTCGGAACTGATAGTATCCCGCGCAGCCAACCGGATTTTTACCGGCGGTTCCCCGCTGGCATTTTTGGAAAGACCACAAGAACCTGCGATGGCTGTAGCAGGGGCGGCTCGCGGCGGCTCGGCGAATGTCTCTGAAGGCATGAAACTGGGAAATGTCACCTACGTTGAAAGCCGCGCAGGCGGTGGCAACGGCGGTGGCGGCGGCGGTGGTTTCTTGGGGCTAGGAAATCTATTTTCTGGCAACGGTGGCGGCTACAGCGGCCCAATCCCCGCAGGATTTCAGCCGATCAATGTCTCGCGCTACGGCCCGGGCAACATGACCAAATCTCTGCGCGACTTGAGCTGGTTTTTGCGCTACATCACCTACGCAATTGTCGCTGGCGACCCGAACATTATTTCGGTGAACGTGCGCGGATTGCGGGAAATCATCGAAAATGCTTGCTCTTCGGCGGCCACAATTGTGGCAATGCAGGAAATGAAGGCAGCATCTTTGGGCTATTTCAGAAACAATGCAGAGGCAAGTGCGATCGTCGGACAGTATTTCGACGTAGCAATTACCGAATTCAAAGCTCCCACACCTTCAGACAAGGTGCGGCAGCGCGAAAGCAACGACCAGCAAGGCTTGCAACTGCCTCAAATTTACTTCAACGCAGCCGAGCGACGGGCGAAATTCGTCATGAAAACCGGTCTGTCTTCGGCAGAAAAGCTAGAAGTAATCAAAGCAGCTTACCGCCAAGTATTCGAGCGCGATATTACCCGCGCATACAGCCAAAGCATTTCTGACTTGGAATCCAAGGTCAAAAATGGCGAAATCTCGATGAAAGAGTTTATTCGCCGCCTTGGCAAATCTCCTCTGTACCGTCAGCAATTCTACGAGCCGTTTGTCAACAGCCGCGCTGTAGAACTTGCCGCCCGCCACTTCCTCGGCCGCGGTTTGAGCTCGCGGGAGGAATTTAGCAAGTATTTTGCGATCGTCAGCAAAGGCGGCCTGCCAGCCCTGGTAGACGCGATGGTTTATTCCCAGGAGTATTCCGATTACTTCGGCGAAGAAACAGTGCCTTACCTGCGCGGTTTGGGCCAAGAAGCTCAGGAGTGTCGCAACTGGGGCCCGCAAATTGATTTGTTCAATTTCAGCGCTCCGTTCCGCAAGGTTCCTCAGTTCATCACCTTGTTTGCTGGCTACAACCAGCCTCTGCCAGACCAGCACGTTTACGGTGTTGGCAATGACCCCTTAGAAATTCAGTTCGGCGCGATTTTCCCGAAAGAAACTCGCAACCCCAAGAGCCGTCCGGCTCCCTTCGGCAAGGACACTCGCCGTATCCTGATCCGTCAAGGTGCAGGTATTGACAATCAGTTGAGCAATCCGGCGGCTCGCGGTGCTGCTCCCGGCTCTCTCGGCCCCAAGGTCTTTAAATTAGACCAGTTACCGAGCAACTATGTTGCTTCCAAGAAAACTGCCCGCGGTGTCTCTAGCAGCTACAGCAATGCTTCCAGTGTCAAATTTACCGAAAGTTCCACACAAGCGGTGATTCGGGCTGCTTACCTGCAAGTGTTTGGTCGCGATGTGTTCGACGGCCAGCGCCAAAAGGTAGCGGAAATTAAGCTGGAAAACGGCGAGATTCCGATGCGCGAGTTTATTCGGATGTTGGCGAAGTCGGACGTGTTCCGCAATATGTACTGGAGCAAGCTCTACGTTTGTAAGGCGATCGAGTACATTCACCGCCGACTCCTGGGACGCCCTACCTACGGCCGTCAGGAAATGAACGCTTACTTTGACATTTGCGCCAAGAAGGGTTTCTACGCGCTGGTCGATAGCATCATGGACAGCATGGAGTACAACGAAGCTTTTGGGGAAGATACAGTTCCCTACGAGCGCTATGTGACTCCCGGTGGTTTGTCGATGCGGACGATGCGATCGGGTTCCGTCGCTGAGCAAAATCTCCAAGCTCAGACGCCAGAAACTCCTCGGTTTATCGAACTCGGTGCAGCAGGCAATCGAGGCGATATCGAGTTGCAAAGTCGGATTGCTCAAGGTGTCAGCAAGCGGCGTGAACAAACTAAGATGTTCAAGCTGACGACTACTTCGGACAAAGTAGCTTTGAAAACTTTAATTCAAGCTGCTTACCGTCAAATTTTTGAACGCGATTTAAACCCCTACGTTGTGAAGAATGAATTCACGGCGCTGGAAAGCAAACTGGGCAACAATGAAATCAATCTCAAGGAGTTCATTGAGGCTTTGGGCTGCTCGTCGCTGTACATCAAACAGTTCTACGCACCTTATCCCAATACTAAGGTGATTGAGTTGGGTACGAAGCACTTTTTGGGCCGTGCTCCTCGCAATCAAGCGGAGATTCGGACTTATAACCAAATCTTGGCAAGTAAAGGGATTAAGGGCTTTATCAACGCGATGTTGAACAGCGTTGAATATGCGGAGGCTTTTGGTGAGGATACTGTTCCTTACCGCCGCTTTCCGACTCTACCGGCTGCTAATTTCCCGAATACCGAAAGGCTGTACAACCAGTTGACTAAGCAGAATGGTGAAATTGTGGTTCCGAGTTTTGAGCCTGTGGCTGCGATCGACAGAAGCTAGATTGATTTGAGGTTTGAGATGTTAGATTACTGCTAATTTAACATCTCAAATTAGTTGAAGGGCTGGTATAATTGCCAGCTCTTTTTTTATAGGATATTCACTTTGGGCGATAGAGGTCGCGGAGGATTGTGATTTTGTAGTAAGAGACTGGATATCGTTTATTACATCCAAAATCTTTAAGTGTTTTTCTCGTTCCCACGCTGAGCCTGGTAACGCATATCCAGAGGCTCTGCCTCGTGTTTATACAATTATTGAAATTGGTAAAATTCTAGCATCAGTTTTATTCTTGGCTGTAGTTTTTCCCAAGTTTCAAGTTTACGTTGTTGCGAGCCAGAGGCTGGTTACAGGTCAAAACCACGCTTCAGGAGGTGTACCTGAACGAATGGTAAGATTTAGGGAAAATAGCGCTGTCAGTCGATTTTAGATTTTAGATTTTAGATTTACTCCACAGATGAATCTCTGACCTTGAAGAAGAGCCTAAAATCTTGATCTCTCTACGACTGTTGTCCTTCGCAAGTATCGGTTTTTGCTCGGTGCCAAATCTGCTGAATCGGTGCAGCCAACAGTTTTAAATTTGCCACTGGATTTGCTGCTGCAATTTGATTTGAGGTTTGAGATTTGAGTTGATCTTGACTTGATAACCGCATCGGGGCGGGTGCAAGTTCCCGCCCTTTATCTATTCGGTTAACCGTACTCAAATAGCCACTTTGACGCGAGAACATTATCGCCCACTCTTCGTCGTTTATTTCAATATACAAAATCGTGGCACAGACAGATCGATTGCCTAGTTATCGGGTATTAGTGACTTCCCTTCATTCCCTGTGGGCAAAAATTAGGTATAATTGGTTAGCGCCTATTATGATAAAAATTTCCCCAAAAAATACCACGCTAGGTCAGATATAAAGCGCAATAGTGATGAGCCATTCCCAATCTCAAATCTAAAATTGTATGAGCTACATCAAGATATTGACCGCAAAATAAAACAGCAGAATAAACGAACCACTTGTTCTGATTAGTCAAGTAGCGAAACGAATAAGCTATTAGGGCATAATGTAGTTTTGAGCGAACAGGGTATGGAACTAAATTTACAGAAATTTTATAGCGCCTGCAATCCCAGCTACACCCTGGCAGTAGCAAATCAACAAGACCGACAATACTATATCGATTTCTCTTCAGTGCGGGGTGGCACAATCGTCGAACAATTGGAGCGTACCATCAGCCGTCTGTCCCCCGATGCACCTACCTGTCAACTATTCACCGGTCACATCGGCTCTGGTAAATCAACAGAATTGCTGCGGCTGCAAGCTCAATTGCAGCAACAAGGATTTCATGTTGTTTATTTTGAGTCGAGTAAAGACTTAGACATGGCAGATGTAGATATCACTGACATTTTGTTGAGCGTTGCTCGTCAGGTGAGCGAAAGCATCGAGAAAATGAAAATTAAGCTGCAACCGACGGGTTTTAAAGCTTTGCTTAAAGGGATTGCTGATGTTTTTCAAACTCAAATAGACTTGAGCGCGGAAGCTAATGTTCCGGGTTTTGGGGAAATAAATGCCAGCACGGAGGGAGAATTTTCTCTGGCGTTGGGAATTGGCAAAATTACTGCTAAGGCGAAAGATGCTCCGAATCTGCGATCGGAGTTGAGGCAATATTTGGAGCCGCGAACTAACGTAATTTTAGATGTACTGAATAAGGAGTTGCTGGAGCCGGCTAATCAAGAACTCAAACGCCAAGGGAAACAAGGACTTGTAGTAATTATCGACAATCTCGATCGCATACACCTGTGCACGAAACCGACGGGGCGGCTTCAGCCGGAATACCTGTTTGTCGATCGCGGCGAACAATTGGCAAGACTAAATTGCCACGTCGTGTATACAATTCCTTTGGTGCTGATTTTCTCTAACGATTTGGGTCAGTTGACCAATCGCTTTGGGGTAGATCCGAAGGTTTTGCCGATGGTGCCGGTGCAGTTTAGCGACGGTTCTGAGTGCTCTGAGGGTCTGGAATTGCTGCGTCAGATGGTTCTGGCGCGGGCTTTTCCCACAGTGCAGCCTTCGCAGCGCTATGCTTTGGTGGGCAAAGTTTTCGACTCTGCGGAAACTCTCGATCGCCTGTGTCGAGTCAGCGGTGGTCATGTCCGCAATTTGCTGCAACTACTGTATGGCTGTCTGCAGAAGCAAGACCCTCCTCTGTCGCGGGAAACTTTGGAAAATGTGATCGTCCAGCGCCGCCACCAGCTTACTTTGGCGATCGAACCGGATGAGTGGCAATTGCTGCGCCAAGTATCCGCTACCAAAACTGTGAACGGGGAAACTAAATACCAAATATTGCTGCGGAGTCTCTGGGTGTTTGAATACCGTTACGGCGAGGATTACTGGTTTGATGTCAATCCGATTTTGGCTGACGCCAAAGAGTTTCGGGAAACAGTTGAGAGTTGACAGTTGACAGTGACTCGGCGAGGAAAATCGATTCTGAACCCACGAAGTTCACTCCTAGCCGACTAAAGAATAAGGGCCCAACTGTAGCAGGATCTGGTACGAAAACTAACAAAACTCAACAGTCAACCGTTAACAGTCAACAGTCAACAGTCAACTAACAAAAATGATTAAAGGCACTACTAAACTGTTGGGAGTAATTGGTCATCCCGTCGAACATTCTCTGTCGCCGGCGATGCACAATGCTGCTATTTCCCACTTGGGAGTCGATTTTGTTTACCTGCCGTTTCCGGTAAAACCAGAGGATTTAAAAGCTGCTCTTGCAGGATTTGCGGCGATCGGCGTTCGGGGATTTAGCATCACGATTCCCCACAAACAAGCCATCTTACCGCTGCTGTCGGAAGTTTCCCCGATCGCCCGAGCGATCGGCGCAGTCAATACCGTATACCTGAGTGACAAAGGTTGGTGCGGCACAAATACTGACGTTGAAGGCTTTCTCGCGCCGCTGCAAACGGGGGGTTTTCAAACTTTCCAATCAGATTCAGATCCCCCCCGCAGGGCGGGCACGGGGGCACCGCCCCTACAAAGGGGGGAGAATTCACTCAAAGTCCCCCTTCTTAAGGGGGATTTAGGGGGATCTCCGGGTTTAACAACCCCCCTAGGGGCGGGTTCCGATTGGAGTCAGAAAGTAGCGGTAATTTTGGGGAATGGCGGGGCGGCAAGAGCTGTTGTGGCTGGATGCGCTCAATTGAGATGTGCAGAAATTCACGTTGTCGGCCGCAGCGAATCAAATTTAGCGGAATTTCAGCAGAGTTGGGTCAATTCTCCAATGCCCGTGCAGAATTTGCAGGTGCATACTTGGGATAATTTGTCAAGTTTAATCTCGCAGGCAGATTTGCTGGTGAACACGACGCCTGTGGGGATGTATCCGCAGGGGGAAAAGTCGCCGGTTGCCGCTGGTGAGATCGATCGAATTTCAGCAGGTGCGATCGTCTATGATTTAATTTACACCCCGAATCCTACCCAGTTTCTCAAAGATGCACAGCTTCGGGGAGCGCGAGCTATTGACGGACTCGAAATGCTAGTTCAACAAGGAGCAGCCGCCTTAAAAATTTGGCTGGATAAAGAATCCGTCCCAGTCGATGTGATGCGCCAAGCCTTGCAGAAGCATTTAGGCTTAAGCTAAGTAGCAATTTACAACTGAATTCGCGCTAAGCTGAGAATTAAAATATACTTGCCCCGCCATTTATGAAATTTCGAGCTATCAGCCTTTTTTTTGCTACTTGCCTAATCGGAATTTTTAGTTTGGTATTCACTCCACCTGCTTGGGCTCTGACACAGATTAAACTTTCCGACCTTTCTTATCGCGAATGTCCGGCAGAAATGGGAGAAGGAACAGTCACCAGCGGCAGTTCTATGGAAGCTAACTGCTTTTTGATTACTGGGAAAGCTGAAAATAGCACCGGCAAACCAGTTGTCAATGCCGATATTTTCGGCCGCATTTATGATGCCGACGACAATCCGGTGATGCAAAACCGCACTCGCTTGGGTTCTATAGAAGAAGTTCCTCCGGGAGTTAGCGATTTTCAGCTCAGAATTTCCGTTGCAGCCAATCAACGAACACCTTTGAAACTCAAGCAATTTAAAGCTACAGGTTTTACTGGCGTGGTTCGCCGTTAACGAAACTCTTGGAGATTTTGGGTTGGCTGCCGGTGAAATTGCGATGCAGTTTTCGATTTTCGATTGTTGAGTGGCCGGCAATTTCTCATTTCTAATTTACGATTAACTCCCCAGCTTTTCAACCGGGGAGTTAATCTAAAAATGTCAAATCTAAAATTTAGTTGCCGGCAGCTAGGTCGGCCAAACAATTTACGCTCGATGCTTAAAAACTTAAGCTTTTCAAACTACAAGGATGTTTGCAAGCTGGTCAAAAGACCGATCAAGAATTCCGCTCCGAACTGAAGTACAAAAAACGCAATCAGTGGTGAAAAGTCAATCCCTCCCAAGGGGGGGATAATCGAGCGGAATAGATTGAGGTAAGGATCTGTTAACTGACTCAAAATCGAAAACGGGGGGTCGTACCAATTGATGTTAGGGAACCAGCTTAACAGCACCCGAATAATCATCAGGGCTACATAGATTTGCAGAAATGTGGACAGCGTGGTTGCCAAAAGGCCTATTGAAGAACTCATAAATTTTGCTTGTAGTTTGAGTAAAGTTTACAGACACTTTAACTGTGAGTTTAGCATAGCTGGAGGAGTGGGGGGAGTGGGAGTGGGGGGAGTGACAGAGGAGGGAGAGGCTTAGATGGGGAGAGGGGGAGCGTTTTTGTTGTTCCTTGTTCCTTCTGTCTCCCCCTTTTAGCTGGAAAGATGAAGAGAGAAATGTGCGACTGTTGACCGATCGCCCGCATCGATCTGCCAGACTAATCTAAAATTTTAAATGGATTCAGGAGTCTTGGGCGATCGAACCCTCGCCGCCCGACGCCGGCGCGTTGCCGTTTACGTCGCCGAGTTGCAGCCGCACGTCATCTATTGCCTGATTTAGCTGGGCAATTTTATCTTCTAAACTCAGCCTTGCTACTTCCATGCTGTCGGCTTCGAGTTGACTGGCTTTCCTCTGGCGGATCTTTCTTGTCTTTGCTTCTGAAGGTTCACTCAGCAAAGCTTCAGCAGCGCGCCGCGACAGCACCGCGCCCAAAACTGCACCCACCAAGCCGCCAACTGCGGCTCCGGCAATAAATCCCCCTGTAAAACCCTCTCGATTGCTCATGGATCAACTCAACTGCGCGATATTTCTTTGATTTGTTTATTTTGACACTCTCCCGGTGAGAAAGCGGCAGACGATCGTTCGATTTTAGATTTTAGACTTTTGATTAAAGAATTGAGAGGGCGATCGGGAAAATGAGCCGGAGGGACAAAAGCCCAAAGGGGCATCAAGCCGGTTAGTTGCCAGGTAAGGCGAGAATTCCGACTTCCGAGTTAAAGCGGATCATTTCCAAAGATCGATCGCCATAAAGATCTTCAATGTGTTCCAAGCAGCACTCGATAGCGAAATCGTTCAATTCAGTCGGCTCAACGCCGTACATATCCTGAAACACCTCTGAGTCTACCCGACAAAAGCGCGGTCGATCGGCATAAATTCCGCATTCTCTGGTGGTTTTGTCAAAATTTATACACCAACCGTCATCTCCGACTAAGCTCAAATAGACCGCTAATTCGTCTTCAGATAAATACTCGTCTAAGTCAGGGCGCTCTGTTGGGTCGAGGTAACAACAAGCACCGCACTGCTTTACGCAACGCCAAGTAGCCATAGTTTGATTTTAGATTTTAGATTTTAGATTTTAGATTCGGAGCATTGTGTGGAAAATGCCAAACTTTAGGAAATTGGGGCTCTTAAAGTATATCAATTGCCAGGGCCCGCCGGAGACGGATATCCCGAAAGGGGGTTCGATTTGAGATTTGAGATTTGAGATTGGGGGGAGTTTCCGGGAAGGGGCATCAAGTCCCTGGTTTCCTGTGACTGAGAGGTCGATCGTAGTTTACATTTTGTTGAATTTTGTAAAGTTCCTTAAAAAATATGGTCGATCGCCCGGTAAAATCAGAAGCGGATTTTCTAATTCAACAATCTAGACTTAATCACTACAGTCAGGAGGACAAATGGACTTTATAACCGATCTTTTCAGTGGTCTGGGTGGTGTAGACTACCAACTCATTGTTCAGGTAGCTTTACTCGCAGCCGTCGTGCTTTCTGGCCCGATCGTGATTTTTCTCTTGGCAGCTAAAGGCGGCGACCTGTAATTATAGCACGCTCCGGGGCGATCAAGAGTTGGGAGTTTTGAGTTTTAAATTATTCAAAATTCACAACGCTCGATCGCCAATTTTCCCAGCAGCACGAGCTTTCTTATCAAATAGCGACTTATCAAATACCAAGGGCGTGTTTAGCAGTTTGAATCAAATTCTCAAAAAAAGGTAGAGATACATCGACTTCTCTAGCATCTTTGCGGGAGTTACCTAACAAACCGATGTTTTGTCCGGGTGCAACAGCCAAAACTTGCCCTTGAGAGTTGCGAATTCTCAATTCCTCGATCGAACCGGCGGGAGACAGACTGCAAGAATAAGTGCGATCGCAATAATCAAACTCAACTTTTCCGAACATCGGCGACCTGGAACTAGCAACACTTGCGGGCAACCGGACACCCAACAATTCTAACTCCACCGATGTCTTGCCATTAAAACTATTTTCCCGCAATCGGTAAGCAATATCAACCCGCCGAGGCAAAGGAAAATATTCCCCCCAACGCCAAGCAATCGCCTTCACACTAGCCGATACATTTCCATCTTGAGTTGCAGTTAGTTTAACGTGACCTCCTTTACCCACAATTTTCTGTTCAGTTATGCAAACATTAGGTGTCCAAAATACAGGAGCCTTATTTTCAATCCCGCAAGGTTCCAGAGCATCAATTTGTCGGTAAAGGTCGAGGTTAATCTCAGCCAAATCCGCTCGCACGTCAACTGAAACCAGCGGTTTTAGGTGTTCCGGCTGCAAACATTGATTTGCAAAAATTGACAGTTGATTGCGGAATTGTTCTAGATTATCAGCCGGCATAGAAAAACCGCCCGCCGCTTTGTGCCCGCCAAATTTAGTTAATAAATCCGCGCAAAAATTCAGCCCGTCAAATACATTAAACTCAGGAATTCCCCTCGCCGAACCCCGAACAATTTTATGGGCTACCGTCTCTACAGCCTCGTTTTCGCCAGCCTCATCCTCAAAAGTACCAATAAACACAGGTACGCCGTAGCGTTCCACCAACCGAGACGCCACAATCCCGATCACCCCGTGGTGCCAACCGGGTTGCACGACAACTAAAACTCGTTCTTGCTGCAAGTCGAGATCACTTTCCTCGCACCAAGCAATGGCTTCCTGCTCAATTTCCTGGCACAACTCCTGCCGGCGCTGATTGATTTGTTCGCACTGCATCGCGTTTTTGAGAGCTAATTCGCGATCGTCCGTAGTCAGCAACTCTATCACAATTTGAGGGTCAGCCAGCCGCCCCACAGCATTAATCCGGGGCCCAAGCCGAAAACCAATATCTTCAGGCTTTAACGTATTGCTAGGTTGGCTTTTTGAATTCAGAAGAGGTAAACTTTCCGCACTTCCCGGCTGCACTCCCGCCACCTGAATCAAAGCCTGAATACCCGCCAATTGCGAGTGAGGCAACAGCCGCAAACCCCGCTTTACCCAGCGCCGATTAACCCCAGTCAAAGGCGCTAAATCCGCAATAGTTCCCAACGTAAATAACTCCAGCAGTGGATTCACTAATCCCCCAACTTTCTGCATATCCTGAGCCAAAGTAATAGCCAAAACATAAGCAACGCCTACGCCAGCTAAACCGCGATAAGGGGAAGATTCCGCGATTAATTTCGGGTTGAGAATAGCATCGGCAGGCGGCAGTTTTGGCGGCAAGTCGTGGTGGTCTGTAATAATAACTTTGACACCCAGTTCTCGCGCTCTAGCAACCGGGCCGTAGGCTGCAATTCCGTTGTCAACCGTGAGAATGAGAGCCACACCTTCCGAGTGAAATTCTTCTACAATGCGATCGTTAATCCCATAACCTTCTCGCATCCGGCTGGGAATAGCATAATCCACATTCGCGCCCAGAGCCCTGAGAGCGCGCAGCAACAAAGCCGTGCTCGTCATCCCGTCAGCATCGTAGTCGCCGCAAATAGCAATTTTTTGCCCTCCCGAAATCGCCTCCCGCAACAATTTGACACTCGCAGCCAAATCTGGAAACTCATCGGTTGGCGCGGGCAAAACCAGAGATTCCGGTTCGATAAACCCTTGCACTTCTTTCAGAGAATCGATGCCCCGGTTAATCAGTACCTGTGCCAGCAAGGGCGACAAACCGATTTCAGTGGCAAACTGTTCGGCTTGCTGTGGTTGAGGCGAATAAATTTGCCACCGTTGGTTTGGCAATCGGTGAAAATGCGGGGGCACAGATGTCGGTAGCTCTTGCACGGAAGCTGAGGTTTAAAGATACATAGTTAATCTTACCGAATTAAGTTCCTCCGTGAATCAATTGTAGATTTTAGATTTTAGGTTTTAGATTGAGCGTAAAGATGAGTTTTTTGGGTAAAATCCAAAGGTTGTTTGTAGGAAAGCTTTTTTTGGAAGCTCTCACCCCACCCAAATAGGGATACAAGCGCTGACAGCAGTCGTAGAGACCAAAAATTTTAGACCTAAGTTCAAACCCTCCAGATTTATCTGTGGAGCCAATCTAAAATCTCGAATCTCCAATCGACTGGTGACAGCCAAAGAACTAAGTTTACCAGGCATTTGCGCTGCCCGCGCTAGGGCGGGGCTAATTTAATTTAATGAGGAGACTTGCATGAGTGGCGATCGACCGCCTTGGTTTAAAATTGCATTACAGGTTCGGGGGTCTGTCATTCCCTCAATTTTGCCCCGCGTTTTGCTGTGCGGCAGCTTTGGAGTTTTTATTTCCGTGCTGCACTTTTTTAAGTTGCCTGTTTCCATGCCCATTTTATCGAGTATTGTACCGAGTATTGTCCTGGGTTTACTGTTAGTTTTTCGGACAAATACAGCCTACGAAAGATTTTGGGAAGGTCGAAAAGCTTGGGGAACTTTAGTCAATAATGTCCGCAATTTAGCGCGCCAAATCTGGGTAGCCATTGAGGAAAAAGACCCGAAGGATATAGAACTCAAAAAGTCAGCCCTGCGCCTGTTACCTGCCTTTGCAGTGGCGATGAAACTGCACTTGCGGCAACAATCAGTCAATCCAGAGTTGGAGCCGTTAATGTCGCCAGCGCAGTACCAAAAGCTCAAATCAATGAACAATCCGCCCCTAGAAATTGCCTTTTGGATTGAGGATTATATGCACGAGCAGTACGAGCGCAATTGCCTGGATGTCTATCAGTTAACTGCTATGAATCAGTTGCTCAATTCTATGATAGATGTATTAGGAGGCTGCGAGCGGATTTTGAAGACGCCTATCCCTTTGGCTTACGCGATTCACCTGAAACAACTATTGTTGCTTTACTGTTTGGCACTGCCCTTTCAAATGGTGAAAGATTTGACTTGGGGAACTGGCTTAGTTGTGGCTTTAATTAGTTTTACTTTGTTCGGCATCGAAGAAATCGGCATTGAAATAGAAAATCCCTTCGGGCACGATGCCAATGATTTGCCTTTAGACAATATTTGTGCTGCGATGCAGCGCAATATCGACGATTTAATTTCTTTATCTCCTAGCGTTCACGAACAGGTGAAAGATAAGTAGAGTCATTCCATTTTAGATTTTAGATTTTAGATACCAATCGAAAATCTAAAATGGTATAACCTACTGGTTAATTTCTAACAATCAACCGCATTAACCCAGCCCATACTAACAATACAGGCATCAGCCAATCTCCCCACCGCACGTACAAAGTCCGAGTTTGCCGCCGATAAATAGTAGCATCTCGGACTTCATAGGTATTAATTCCAGACTTCCAAACCGTCTCGCCGCGAGGATTTACAAATGCAGAGTAACCCGTATTAGTTGCGATAGCTGCCCATCTATCAGTTTCAATTGCCCGCATCACATCGAGAGCATGATGTTGAGCCAACATTGGCGGTTTGTAATGGGCATTGTTGGAAGCGGTGATCATAAATTCGCCTCCATTCGCCGCCTGATATCGGAAATTTTCAGCAAAGGCTGAATCGTAACAAATTCCAACAATGGCGCGACCAAATGGCGTATCAAACAATTGTTGAGAATTGCCGGGTACTAAATGAGCATCTAAGGGAGAAAGCCGATTAATAATCCCGCCTAAAATTTCGTAAAAAGGGATATATTCGCCTAAAGGCACTAGCTTTAGTTTATCGTAGCGGCCGACAATTTCTCCTGTGCGATCGATCGCCAATAAGCTGTTAGTGATACTATTATCTTGCTGTCCGAATCCTCCCACCCAAGCGACAACGCCGCGTTCGAGAATAGCTTTGTAAAACGAAAGAGTAGAACGTTGATACTCATTTGTCCAGATAAAAGGCAAAGCCGTCTCTGGAATTAACACAGCATCGACTTTCCTGTCGGCTAACTCTTTGTATCCACTGGTGTAACCTTCCAAAGCGCGCCCCCAACCCCCTGAATCAAACTTAATCTCGTTAGGAATATTGCCTTGAATAATGCCAATTTTTAAAGCAGTTGCGGCTTCTTGATTCAAAGGGCGATTGTATAAACTCCATCCTGCAATATGCAAAACTACACACAAACTAGCAGGCAAAATATAAGCAATCCAATTCTTCCTTCTTCCTTCTTCCTTCTTCCTTCTTCCTTCAATAAAAGCTTCTGCGATTAAGCCATTTACTGCTACAATAGCGGCTGTTACTGCGCTGGGGCCGGAGAGTTGACCGAGGTGCAATATTGCTAAATTGTGCGGGCTTTGCGTATATGATAGGGATGTCCACCACAGCGAACCTGTACTCCAAATACTTTCTAAGGCACACCACAAAGCTGTGCCAATTAAAACGCGAGTTAATGCTAAAAGTTGAGCTTTACCCCCCCCAGCCCCCCCTTGTAAAGGGGGGGAGTTAAGAAGAGAATTTTTGCCGGGTAAAGTGAGGGAGTTGAGAATAAGAAGAGGATTTTTGCCGGGTAAAGTGAGGGACTTGAGAATTACAAATAGCCACGCCCAAACGGCGACTAAGGCGGCTCCCCAGAGGGTGATGAATGCCCAGCAAAAAAGTGCGATCGCCAAACTCGGCCACCAAGGAACTCCCAACCAAGTCATCGGGTGAATTCCCATAATCCAAGATAAAGCTAATCCGTGATAGCCAATTCCCCAGAGTGAAGGAAGAAGGAAGTTCGGCAACGGATTCTGTAACGGATGTAACGGATGGATGTTGAGGAAAGAAGGAAGAAAGAGAAATTTTTGTTTTTGTTCTTCTATTTTTGGCTTTTGATAACTGACAACCAAAACCCACAGGGGAGCTAATGCTACCCAAGCCAATAGCCAAGCATTTACTGGTGCGGTTGTCAATGCCATCAAAATGCCGCTAAAAAATGCGATCGCCCAGGCTAATGTTTTTGATTTATGAACCGCGAGTTTTTCAAATTTGTGCCTGTTAAATATCGCCACTTTGATGATTGCCAAAAATAATAATTCTTAATTAATATATCAGATCGATCGGGAAGTTCGCCAAGGCGCAGTGTATGGAATTTAACGCAATACGGTTCAGTTAAGCTCGATCCCCCCTAGCCCCCCTTAAAAAGGGGGGGACAAGAACTTACTCAAAGTCCCCCTTCTTAAGGGGGATTTAGGGGGATCTCTGAGCAATAAATAGTTTTAACTGAACCGTATTGGAATTTAACGGATTTAACGGATTTAACAGAAGGAAATCTATCAAATTCTACTTGCCAAAACAAAAAGCGCCCCTATTTCTAGGAGCGCTTTTTGTTAATCAAAAGCTAAATTTAGCCGTTGATAGAAGGAGCAACCAAAGCTACAGGAGTTGTTTCACCAGCAGCCAAGTCGAGGGGGAAGTTGTGAGCGTTGCGCTCGTGCATTACTTCCATACCCAAGTTAGCGCGGTTAATGACATCAGCCCAAGTGTTGATCACACGACCTTGCGAGTCGATAATCGATTGGTTGAAGTTGAAACCGTTCAAGTTGAAAGCCATCGTGGAGATACCCAAAGAGGTAAACCAGATACCGACAACTGGCCATGCACCTAACAAGAAGTGCAAAGAACGGCTGTTGTTAAAGCTCGCGTATTGGAAAATCAAACGACCGAAGTAGCCGTGGGCTGCAACGATGTTGTAGGTTTCTTCTTCTTGACCGAATTTGTAACCGTAGTTCAAAGATTCAGTTTCGGTTGTTTCGCGAACCAAGCTAGAGGTAACAAGAGAACCGTGCATGGCGGAGAACAGAGCACCGCCGAAGACACCAGCAACTCCCAACATATGGAAGGGGTGCATCAGGATGTTGTGCTCGGCTTGGAACACGATCATGAAGTTGAATGTGCCGGAGATACCCAAGGGCATACCGTCAGAAAAGCTGCCTTGTCCGATCGGGTAAATCAAGAATACTGCGGTGGCTGCTGCAACTGGTGCAGAGTAAGCGACGCAGATCCAAGGACGCATACCTAAGCGGTAGGACAGTTCCCATTCACGACCCATGTAGCAGAAAATGCCAATCAGGAAGTGAAATACTACCAATTGGTAGGGGCCGCCGTTGTACAACCATTCATCGAGGGAAGCTGCTTCCCAGATGGGATAGAAGTGAAGCCCGATCGCATTCGATGAAGGAACAACTGCACCAGTAATGATGTTGTTGCCGTACATCAATGAACCTGCAACGGGTTCGCGGATGCCGTCGATGTCCACTGGAGGAGCAGCGATGAAGGCGATGATGTAGCAGATGGTGGCGCTGAGCAAGGTGGGAATCATCAAGACGCCGAACCAACCGATGTAAATGCGGTTCTCGGTGCTAGTTACCCACTCGCAGAACCGTTCCCAAACGTTGCCGCTTTCGCGACGCTGTACGGTTGTTGTCATTTGGTTTATGATGGCTTAATTGAATTTTCAAAGTTCGTTGTGGGAATGCCCCACGCTTATATTAGTAACACCATTCACTAAAGTTTGCCAAGGGATTACTGCTGACAATTCAAAAATTTTACAAACTTTTACAAAAACTTGATTATTAGTAAATATTTGTATTATTTTACAAAGTAAAATTACACACCAAACTGGTTAAATACAGCGGTCAGAAGAACTGAATCTATTGTCTGTAGCTTGGTTCAGCAGTTCGAGCAAATTATTTTTGTTCAGGTCGATTCTCTTTCTATTTAAATATCTGTTAATTAGGTCGTGAAGAGATGATTTTTAATATTTATTTACATATCATCGGTGGATTCTGCGAGGGTAAGTTTGTATCGGGAGAATACTGAAAACCGGGTTTCTAGTGCGGGCTGCATTCTCAACAAGATCCAATCCACCAGGTTTATTGACGAAAAAAGAAACCCGGTTTCTGAAGCGCTGGGCAATAGAAATCAACCGGGTTTCTGAGGATGAGTCCGTAAGTTCTGCGTAAAAATTAGGCTTTAGCCTGGGGGCCACTTCATCTGCCTACCGCCGAGAATGTGAAGGTGCAGGTGGTCTACAGTTTGGCCGCCGTCGCTGCCGCTATTAATGACGACGCGATAGCCGTTGCTAAGTCCGAGTTGTTCTGCTACGCGCTTGACAGTCAGCAGCAGGTGTCCCATGAGAGCGTGATCTTGCGACTCGGCATCGGCTAATTTGGCAATAGGCTGTTTGGGAATGACGAGGATGTGGACGGGTGCTTGCGGATGGATATCTCTGAACGCGAGGGCCAAGTCGTCTTCATAAACGATGTCTGCCGGAATCTCTTTGCGGATAATTTTGCTGAAAAGCGTTTCTTGAGTTGTCATGGGTGTTAACGAAGGAAGAAGGAAGAGGGAAGAAGACCCAAGTGGGAAGTGGGAAGAGGGAAGACCCAAGTGGGAAGGGAGAAGGGGAAGAGGGAAGAGGGAAGACTCAGCAGGAGAGAGGGAAGAGGAGAAAAAGAAGAGGCAAGGAAAAGTTTTTCTTGCCTCTTCCGATATTCATTAGTCATTGTTAATCATAATAGATGATGAATCAGGGACAGGCAAATTAAGGATAAAGAAAAATGCTTGCTAGGGTTTGGAGTGCATCGATCGTTGGAATTGACGCGGTAAAGGTTGGTGTTGAGGCTGATGTGTCAGGCGGGCTACCGAAAATTGTGGTTGTGGGGTTGCCAGATTCTGCGGTGCAGGAAGCTAAAGAAAGAGTTAAGGCTACGCTAAAAAATTCGGGATATGCTTTTCCGATGCGGAGTATTGTGATTAATTTGACTCCAGCGGATTTGCGAAAGGAGGGGCCGAGTTTTGATTTGCCGATCGCCATTGGCATTTTAGCAGCATCGGAACAAGTCAGCGGTCAACTTTTGGGAGATTATTTGTTTTTAGGGGAACTTTCTTTAGATGGGAGTTTGCGGCCTGTGGCTGGGGTTTTGCCGATCGCCGCTGCTGCTCAAAAAATGGGTATTTCAGGATTAGTTGTACCGGCTGGTAACGCGCAAGAAGCGGCTTTGGTGCACGGAATATCTGTTTATGGTTTTGAGAACATTTTTGCAGTTACTGATTTTTTGAACAATCCTGAAGTTTATTCGCCTGTAGAAGTAAACGGTAAAGAAGAGTTAGCGAAAACGCGATTTTCGGGTCTAGATTTAAAGGATGTAAAGGGGCAAATTCACGCGCGGCGGGCTTTGGAAATTGCGGCGGCGGGGGGACACAATTTAATTTTTGTGGGGCCGCCAGGGAGCGGTAAGACTATGTTGGCGAGGCGTTTGCCGGGTATTTTGCCGCCACTGACTTTTGAGGAAGCTTTAGATGTGACTCAAATTCATTCGGTGGCTGGGTTATTGAAGGATAAGGGAAGCTTGGTGGGCGATCGACCTTTTCGCAGTCCTCACCATTCGGCATCCGGCCCTTCTTTGGTAGGTGGCGGCAGTTTTCCGCGTCCGGGTGAAATTTCTTTAGCACATCGCGGCATACTTTTTCTCGATGAATTAACTGAGTTTAAAAGAGATGTTTTGGAGTTTTTGCGACAACCGCTGGAAGATGGGTATGTGACTATTTCTCGAACTAGACAATCGGTGATGTTTCCGGCGCAATTCACTTTAGTTGCTAGTACGAATCCTTGCGCTTGCGGTTATTACGGCGATTCGATTCAACAGTGTACTTGTTCGCCGCAAAAGAGGGAGCAATATTGGGCCAAGCTTTCGGGGCCTTTGATGGATCGGATCGATTTACAAGTGGCAGTTAATCGTTTGAAACCCGAGGAAATTACGCGACAGCCGACGGGAGAGGAGTCGGAACCGGTGCGGGTGAGGGTGCAGCGGGCGCGAGAGCTCGCAACTCGCCGTTTTCAGTCGGAATCTAGTGTGCGCTGTAATGCGGAGATGCAAAGCAGTCACATTAACAAATGGTGTCAGTTGGATGAGGCTTCTCGGAATTTATTGGAGATGGCGATTCGGAAGTTGGGGCTTTCGGCAAGGGCTAGCGATCGCATTTTGAAGGTTGCTAGAACTATTGCTGATTTGTCGGGGGATGAAAGCTTGAAAACGAATCATGTGGCCGAGGCGGTGCAGTATCGGACGATCGATCGGATGCAGTAAGTCAGCAACGTCTCCAAAGACACCATACCCCGATCGCCGAATTCTTAAAGAAGTTGGGTCTTTAACAGTTGATTCGGGGATTTAAATCACTTCTAAACATACGAAGTCCCAGCAGAGGGGGACTAAGGAATTAAGGGGGTATTTAAGCTGGATTGATGTTGTCCAATTATTTAATTGAGCCACTGAAACGCCCCGATTTTCCCATGTTTATTGTCTGATTTTGTGCTGCATGGTGCCAGGATCACTGGTGACAGTTGTGTAACTTCTGTTAGTGTTAGAGTGGGGGAGGCGACAGCAAACCAAGGCAGCAGTTAAAGTGGCGATCGAGGAAGCTTTAGATAGATTTCCCGAAAGCTACTCAACTGAAGTGTATCAGCCCCAATATCAAGAGGTTTATCAGCACGTCTACGAATCTTAATTCTGAGGCAGGACGCAGTATTTATACCACCGCAGCTTGAAGCTGGTGTCAATGCCACCCACCCACAGCTTTTGTCAAAAACCCCTGATAATTTCATCTAAAATTCATCAAGTTTTTACCCACTTTTTGTCATTTTTACTGTAATTTATGATACCGATCGCCCAAGTTGCCCGAATCTCCACAACGGCCGAATTTTTAATATTTAATTTCTCGCTCTCCCTCTCCCTCCCTCTCCCTCGTTCTTCCTCCCTCTTCCTCTTTCCCTCGCCCCCTCTCCCTGTTTCCCCCTAAAATTTGAAATTTTTGAGTGACAAATCATGGCACGATCGCAGCGCGTTTTGATACCATGCAATCAAGCGCAAGACAATCAGGGAATGCACTGGAGGTGTGTAAATGGAGCTTTTGGCAGAACAAAAACGGTGCTTGGATTGCTTGGTAAGCTCGATCGAGCAATTGGGAGGTCGAGTAGACATTCCAAAGCTGGAGCAGATAGCTGAGCTAATCATTCAAACGATGAGAGGGCCTTGGCGCTACTTTCACACGTCGGAACACATTTTTGAGGTCGGAGGGTCAGTCGATCCGATCGAGGTGCTGGCTGCGCTGTTTCACGACCTCGTGTACGTGCAAGTCGATCAGGGCGTTAGTTTCAATATTAGTAGCGCCCTTTGTCCATTTGTCAAAGAAGTGCGATCGCAGTTAGTTATTAGAGATGAAACCGAACTGCCCGACGATGCCATGTATCACCTAGTGGCCTCAGTCTTTGGGTTTATTCCCGGCAAGGCTCTCTCTCCGTTTGGCGGCCAAAACGAATTTTTGAGTGCCGTTATTGCGGGCAAATCTTTGGAGCCTTTTTTGCCAGCTAGTACGATCGCTGAGATTACAGCTTGCATCGAAGCTACTATTCCTTTTCGTCCCGTTTCGCCCAGCGGTTTGAGCGCGATCGAACTTTTGTACCAGCGTTTGGTAAGTATAAATCGCGATTTTAACTTCGGATGGAGCGATGCCCAAACCGTAGAAATTGTCAAGCGTTCTGTCAGGTTAGCAAATAGAGATGTCGAGAATTTTGCATCTCCAAATTCCTCTAATTTCTTAGACAATACCTGGAATTTGATGCCAGAAACTAACCACGAATTGAGCAATGTTAATTCCTATACTGTTGCCGGATATCGCAGGTCTCTGCAAAAAATGGAAGGATTTTTGAACTTCCTCAAACCCGAACTGGTTTTCCAGCAGTTTATGCAAGAGCCGGACGATGAAACCTACGCTAACCTGATTGCCCGAACTCGCAAAAATATCGAAGTTGCTAAACTTTATCTGGGTATCAAGCTAATTACCATCGCCATTTTAGAAGCTCTTTCCTACCGATTGGGGCGCGATATTCCGCTTTCTACTATGATGGGAGAATTGCGCGCACCCGGATTTAAGACCTCGGTTTTGGAGGATTACTTGCCCAACAAGCAGATCGCCTACCCATTAGACACTCAGTTGGAAAAAGAGGTTTTAAATTTGTTAGCAATTGGAAGAAATCAAGAATCTCCCTATGATATTAAAAACTCTCCCGTAGCTACGTTTATTATCAAATCTATCGGCTTTGCTGAAACTGAAAACTTTTTGAAGAAAGCTCAAGAGTTTTTTGCCGGTCATATTTCCTCGGAAGAGTTTCTGTCTTATTGTTCTCCCGATGTCATCGAGACCATCTCCTCCGGGGTGATGAAACTCTTTGACAGCAGGAAGACGGCTTTAGGGAAAGTTAAATTAGTTCACCAAACAGTTTCTTAGGATAGGTTGGCACAATCTTAAAACGTTTTCCATCGCAGACACCAGGTTTCTTGAGTTGAGCCACAATGTCCGGTTAGTCTGAGATTGTTGCACCATTCTCGCTTAACAGGCCCGAAAGCTTGTTCCTAAAAGGCTAATTGAGAATGGTGCTAGATATCAGCTTTCAAGGACTTTAGCTATGAGTCAGGGGTTTGAACCCCTGGCGGACTAATTCGACATCCAACTTCTATTGCGGTGAACCAGTCGCACCCTCTGCGCCGGATTTGTTCTCAGGTACAGCCGTATCTGTAGGATTAGAATCGCTCCGGCTTTCGGTATTAGTTTCGCCGCTGGTACCTGCTCCTGGAGCGCCCTCACCCTGAGTTGGGGGTGGAGTAGCTGAACTCTCAGATGCTGGAGTTGGCGGAGTCGAAGCTGGCTCATTCTGCGGAGTCGGAACCGTAGTATTGGTATTATTTGACGGCGAAGATGGAGACGGCGCTGCTTCCTGAGCGGGTGCATCTTGCTGCTGTGAATTGGGAATTGTAATATTGATATTGGGAGACGGATTTGCTTGAGGAGCCGGAGTTGCCTGTTGAGCTGGACTTGGTTGAGGAGCAGGCGTAGCGTTTTGAGCTGGACTTGGTTGAACCGGAACCGGAACAATCTTTTGAATGATCGTTTTTTCTCTCTCTATAGTCCGAGTCGGAGCTGGTGTTGCTGAAGGCTGATTCGCTTTCGGTACAACAATCACAGGAGCAGAAGCAGGAGTAGGAGCCTCCTCACCCCGATTGAAGTAATATACAGTGCCCAGAACTAAGCCTACCAAAGAAGTAAGAAGAATCCCTAACAGTAACCCGCGACCAGCATTCTCATTATCGCGGACTTCTTGGACTCCAACTTGGCGGTTGTTTTCGGCCATTTCACCCTGTACATAACCTTGGTGATGAGCTGCTTCTTTAGAAGCCTTCGCAGTTGTACTCGGAACACTTGTAGTAGTTCGCGTCGTACTGACGTGACCGTTACTTGCATCTGTGTGAACTTCTTGATGAATTTCACGGCTAGAACTATTTTCTTCGTTAGGTTTCATAATTATCTTCGCCACAACTATTCAAAAAATATTTGTCTGTAGGAGATGCTCTGGTTGGAAAACTTGAGCTAAGCTGTTCAGCATTGTCAAGATTCAGGCAAGATTCATGTGTAAGCATTTGGCGTTTTGGTCATACCCAGTTTAAGTGCTTAACAGCTTTCTGCTTAGGGAGTTTAGAGAACTTTTGGCTTTTCCTTCATCTGTATCGAATCTAACTCGTTAAGGTATTAACCAGGCTCTACCCTCAGAGTGATTCCCCAACTCCTCAAAGGAATAGGATGAGCCCGACTTCAACAAAGAATACCCGCTAAATGAGTTATTTATAATGTTTGCTGTGCAAGCATATAGCAATCCTTTGCAGGAGTCGTAAAAAAAATTACGACTGCTGCAAGGATTGCTATATTTATAAAGCCGGTTTGTGCTTGAAATGTGTTTAAGTCCGATTAGATAGCCACAATTAAGTTTTTAGTAATAAAGCCAAGTTTTTTCTCATCCATCAACAGAGGATAGTCGTACTCACTACAAACAAGCTTTATTACAGGAAATTAACCGGACATCAGCATTACTGACAACTGAGTTTTTTTTACTCGGTTCTTTCAATGATGATGGTAAGGTGAGCGACTAATGCACCTATCGCTCCTATTGCTGCAATGACTGGAAACAACGCCGCACCGATGACTCCGCCGACTACTCCCACCGTCAGAGGAACTTCTACCAAGATCCGTCCCTCTTCATTTTTGATAATGATGCGGCGGATATGGCCTTCGTGCATCAGTTCTTTAACTTTAGCAACCAAATCGTCGCCGTTAATCTTCAACTCCTCGACGCTAACTTTTTCCTGAGTATAAGTAGGGGTTTCTAAAGGAGTCGTTTCAAAATTAACCTCACTCATTTTGTCGGCAGAAACTTTTTCAGATACAGGTATTGATTCGAGTTCTCTTGTCCCGACTGGTTCTTGTAGGCGTTCTGTAGGTGTGTCCATTTTTTGTTCTCCTTTTAGGTAAAAGTATTTTTGTATAGAATTATATTGAAATATAACACGCAACTTTTTTTGAATCAATCATTCTTTTGGGTGATCTTGCTGCTGCTGTCGTGATTTTCAGAAGGTATGATGATGAAAATTCCCTCACTCTCTCGCTTTTGGGCTTATCCCATCTGTCCCTTTCTCCTTGTGCCGTTTAGTTAACTGTCTGCTTCTAACCCTCGCACCGCCTAATCCTTGAAAAACTTCAAATCCAGACAACGAAAGGATGAGAGCGACTTTCACACTCTCAGAGACTCAGGCTCAACAGGTGTACAGGTTGAAATACTGACATTGTACTGAAAGTACGATCGTCCCGCCGTGTATACAATTACCACCTCTCGTTCGGGAAACCGCACATGGAAACCGTTGCTTACTTTCCTCAAATGTTATTTCAATTTAGATCAGTGCGATCGCCAAATCAAACCCGACCCCCGGAGGTTCCTCAAATCAACATCTTAGAGTTTCTAATGAGAATTGCCTAAAATCAAGGGGGAGGAGAAATAATAATGATCGAAATATTATCATAACCAAACCAATTTCCTCAAAGTGAAGTTGAAGTTGGGGAAAAGTCGGGTAAATTAGAATTATTTCTTTCTGCTTCCTCTTGATTCTCCGTATCGGATTTGCCAGCGAGAGAATTTAAATATCAAGTTGGCAGCCAGATGGTACTTTTATGCAAATTTTTAAGGCACATTAAGCGGATGTGTGGAATGTGAGTTTTAGTGGCGATCGCACAACTTTAGCATCTGCCCAGAAAAATTTCGTCGGTGAAGCTTTGGAGCCTCGATGTGGCTAAAGTATAAGCTGCCGAACTTGACAAATTGCTCGCAATCGGCTGTCCCTAGCTCGGAGACTACCTACAATACAATCTTCGGGTTGAGTGCGATCGGCATTTGTGCAAAAAAACTGACAATTGAGATTTATTGGCAATTGCCGGGAACCTGTTTTGCCTGAATTTTAAAATCGGGCGATCGGCTGCAGATTTGTCGCTATTCTTGTCTTATTGTAATATAATTTTACGCAAGGGGCAATACGAAATGTACTGCCACAGGTCGCAGATGTCTATCCATCTGAACCAAATTAATGTCATCAAACATTAAAAATAGTTATGACTGTTATATTCGGATTAGTAAAATCTTGGATATATAAAATTCAATACATAGTCAGATTTCAAAGGGGTGTCTGCTGTTAAATCAATCTCACCTGCAATATCGTTTCGGGGGACACCAGCACGATTTAAGGCAAAAAATAATCCTGCTGAATTAACTGATTTGAGGGAGCAGAGGAAAGTTGATGACTAAGCTATAAAAAGAGTTGAAAAGGCTTTCTAAATAGTAGGCAAGACTCCAGCAGCCAACCGCAACTGCCAATTACCAAAGGAGGGAGCAGTGTATGAAACTGACGGGTTGAGTCCCCTAAAATCGCCGCTTGGTTTGCGATCGACTCTACAGGAATTAACCCTGTACGACTTTCTCCTAGAATCTGAGTGTCTGGGGGACGAAGTTGCTAAAATTTTTCAAGCAAACCCTTTAGTTCCGGGCATCATCATCACTCAGCAAGGAAAGTTTATAGGGATGATTTCGCGGCGGCGTTATTTTGAACATATGAGCCGCCCCTACAGCTTGGAGTTATTTTCTCAACAGCCTTTGTTCATACTCTACCGCTTTACTAAAACTGATATGTTGGTTCTCGATCGCGAAACCTCAATTATGACGGCAGTGCGGCAGTCTTTGGAGCGATCGCCCGAACTAATCCACGAACCAATTGTAGTACAAGTAGAACCGGAAATTTACAAACTTTTAGACGTACACCAACTACTGCTTTCTCAGTTGCAAATTCACGAGTTATCAACCGTGGCGATGCGCGAGTCGCAAGCACAATTGAGACATCAAGCCCAACAGCTCGAACTTGCCCTGCTGGAACTTCAGCGCACTCAAACTCAACTAATTCAAACGGAGAAAATGTCTTCTTTGGGGCAGTTAGTAGCAGGAGTAGCTCACGAAATCAACAATCCGATCGGCTTTATCTACAGCAATTTGCACCACGCTAAAGAGTACACGCAAGGTTTAATGCGGATGCTCGACATCTACCAAAAGCACTGTCCCGAACCCATCGCAGCAATTGAAGCGGAAGCAGAAAAAATCGAACTCGATTATGTGCTAGAAGACTTGCCGAAAGTCTTAAATTCTATGCAGCAAGGTGCAGAAAGAGTGCGCGACATCGTTTTGTCGCTGCGGAATTTTTGCAGATTAGACGAAGCTGAAATGAAGCAGGTCAACATTCACGACGGTATCAACAACACGATTATGCTGTTGCAAAGCCAGCTTAAAGGGAAACCGGGGCACGAGGCGATCGAAATTCACAAAGAATACAGCGACTTGCCGCTGGTGCAGTGCTATCCCGGACAGCTCAATCAGGTATTTATGAATATTTTACTTAATGCAATTTACGCTCTTGTTGAGTCTAATAAACACGAAAATGTCGATAATAAAAGCGCGAAAAAGTCGCAATCATGCGAGCAAAATCAGTCTTGTACAAAGACTAAATCATCAGTTTATAAGTCTACCTGCCTGATTCCTACGATTCGGATTCGCACCGAGTTAATTGATAAAAAAAAGGTAATAATTAAAATTTCTGACAACGGCCCGGGGATGACAGAAGATGTTCGGAAGCGGTTGTTTGACCCTTTCTTTTCTACTAAGCCGGTCGGTCAAGGAACGGGTTTGGGACTGTCGATTAGCTATGAAATTGTTGTGAACCAACACGGCGGCGCATTGAAGTGTTTTTCGGAACTGGGAAAAGGAGCAGAATTTGCGATCGAAATTCCACTTCAACAGTCTTCCCTAGCACAGATTTTGCCTCCCTTTGCGTGATATAGCAGAAGAAAGTTCGGCAACGGATTCGCTCGACGGATGTAACGGATGTAAAGGATAGAAGGAAGTTCGGCAACGGATTATGTAACGGATGTAACGGATGTAAAGGATAGAAGGAAGAAGGAATAAAAGTTAGGGATTCGGCCGTTGAAACCGCTTCTTGTCAAACTTTCGTTCCTCTCGCTTGAGACTAAAGAATAAAGCCCGTCAGCTACCGCGAACCTTTGCAAACCCACTTCCACAAAGGATGACTCGGCCCCTGTTGGCGAATGCGGCGCACTTGTTGTTCCAAACCCTGTTTTTCCCGGTGGGGCAATCCTCGCATCATATTGCGACTTTGCCAAGTTAGCACTCCTAAAGTCATCCCCAAGCACAAACCCAAACCGAGAGTGGGCCAGCGATGAAAAGATAAACCGTAGCGCACCGCCGCCCAAGTGAAGTGTTCTAACCACAAAGCTATTTCGCGTCGCAAACCCCAAATGCTCAAAGAACCGACGCTAATCCACAGCAATATCACAGTTAACCAGCGGCCGTAAACTGTTAGTTTGTGAAGCCTTTGGACTTCAATTTGAAAAGTTTGGTCAGTAGTCATTTGTTATTTGTCATTTGTCATTTATCATTGGTTATTGATTATTGAGGATTTATTATTAGTCAGTCAACAGTTAACCGTCAACAGTTAACCGTCACCAGTTAACCGTCAACAGTCAATTAAACTTCCTCTGACTGGTTGATTCCTTCTGCGGGGACGGGGATGGAGTGACCGGTGCGACTGCGCCACCAAGCTAGCAGCGTGCTGGCAACGAAAATACTCGAATACGCACCCGCAATAAAACCGACAATCAATGCTAAAGCAAAGTATTTGAGGGTTTCGCCGCCAAACAAAAAGATTGAAAACAATGTCAGCAGCGTGGTAAACGTCGTGTTAATTGACCTTCCCAGCGTCTGCATTACCGCATCATCGACAATTTGATCGATCGACTGTCCCGGATTCAGCTTGATTACTTCGCGCACGCGATCGTAAATTACTACTGTATCGTTAACAGAAAAACCGATAATTGTCAAGAGCGCTACCACAAATAAACTGTCAACTTCCACTCCTTGAACTAAACCCAAAATTGAGAAAACACCAAGAGTAATTAACACGTCGTGGAAGAGAGCAACGAAAGCAAAAAAGGCATAATCCAACTGAAACCGGAATGTTAGATAAACCGTAATTCCAGCAAAGGAAAGAAATAAAGCCAACAATCCCGAAGTAAATAATTGTTTGCCGAGGGTAGGGCCAACCGTATCTATTTGAATAGATTGAGGAGCAAAAGTGCCTATTTTCTCGCTCAAAGCTGTTTGCAAATTAGTCCGCTGTTCGACATCCAAAGTTTTTGTTCGCAGCGACAAACCGCGCTGTTCTTTGCCGATAACTTGAATGCTGCTACCGGCCAAACCTTGGGTGTCCAGGACTTGGCGGACAGCAGCAAGATCGATGGGTTTACAATTTTCCGGTTTCGTGCAGTCGAGTTCAAATTGCAGCCGAGTGCCGCCGATAAAGTCCAAACTGGGGCGCAGTGGTGCGCGGATGTCGGGACGAGTCCAAGAAATCGCCATCGACACTATACCTGCGAGGATTATAGCGGCGGAAATACTCCACCAGAGCGATCGATATTTGATTACACTGAATTTCATAATTTAGCGGGAATTGGGAATTGGGAATTGGGAATTGGGAATTGGGCATTGGTAATTGGGCATTGGTAATTAATTATTTACAACTAATTTTTAGCGGTTTGTAGTTGATAACTATTACCGATTACCAACTACCAATTACCAATTACCAATTACCAATTACCCATTAACTATTAGCAGTTTTCGACAAATTAGGACAGAACCACTGAGGTTTCCGCAATGCTGGAAAGCTCAATACTACGAACAGCAGAGTGCGGCTGCAAGTGAGCGCAGTAAACATACTCACTACTACGCCCAATCCCAGAGTTACAGCAAACCCTTTAACTAAACCTGCGCCCAAGGAGAACAAAGCAAGACAAGCAATAACTGTTGTGACGTTGCCGTCTAAAATGCTGGAAAAAGCGCGGTAAAAACCCGATTCGACCGATCGATAAAGCGATTTCCCCGCCCGCAACTCTTCCCGCGTGCGCTCAAAAATCAGCACGTTAGCATCCACCGCCATCCCGATGCTGAGCACGAAACCCGCAATTCCCGGCAGGGTTAATGTCACTCCCAAAAGCACGAAAGCTGCCCAAGTTAACAGAGCATAAATTAACAGCGCAATATTGGCAATTACGCCGGGGAGTCGATAGTAGGCAACCATGAAAATCAAGACTAAAATTAAGCCGCCGATACCTGCGTTAATACTGCTTTGAATGCTGTCTCTACCCAAGCTAGCGCCGACAGTACGGTTTTCTACAATTTCGACCGGCACCGGCAAAGCACCACCGCGCAATTGCACTGCCAAATCGTTGGCTTCTTGCGTTGTAAAGTTGCCTTGAATTACGGCACTCCCACCAGTAATTCCTGTTTGGGCAAATTCAACTCCGACGACTGGAGAACTGATCATTCTTTCGTCTAGAAAAATACCGATACTGCGTCCTGTGCCTGCTAAATTTTTAGTGAGTTGGGCAAAGAGTTCGCCTCCTTTGGTATCGAAAACAAGAGCAACGTTCCAGTTGTTTCCAGACGCCAAGGGTTGAGGTTGAGCGTCTTTGAGGTTTTCGCCGCCGAGACCGCTGCTTTTGAAGAGTTTGGCGATCGCCTCATTACTTCTTTTCAAAGCAGCCTGATTTTCTTTAATAGCAGCCTCATTCGGGCGAATTTTCAATTCTTCTTGTTTGACCAGCAATTCCTGCTGCAACTGCCTCTCAATGGCTAATTGTGCTTCTGTTCCAGGCAGTTGTTCCAGAAATTCTAGCTTGGCCGTGCCGCCCAAAACTCGTTCTGCTTGCTGCGGGTCATTTACTCCGGGCAACTGCACGAGAATCTGGTCTTCTCCTACTGTTTGGACTAATGCTTCGGAAACACCCAAACCGTTGACGCGGTTTTCGACAATCCGCCGCACTGCTTCTAACATTCCCGGGTCAATTTTGGGAATTGTGGGCGTAGTTTTTACTTGAATTGTGAGTTGCGACCCTCCTTGCAAGTCTAATCCCAGCCGCGTCGGAATTGTTACTATTACAGTAATGGCGGCGATGATTAGAACAAAAATTAGGGCTAATAGCGAACGTTGTTTTTGCATATTTAATTATTAGTCATTGGTCAGTTGGCAGTTGTCAGTTGACAGTTGGCAGTTGGCAGATTTTAGTCATCAGTCATCAGTCATCAGTCAACAGTCATCAGTCAACAGTCAACAGTCAACCAATGACTACTGACTAATCACTATTTATACTCGCAAAGCTACCATTTTTTGGACTGCTTCGACAATTTGATTGGGTTGGACAATTGTCAGTCTTTCCAAATTGCCGTTGTAAGGTGTGGGAATATCTTGTGAAGACAGGCGCAAAACCGGTGCGTCGAGTTCGTCAAAAAATCGATCGCTAATCGAAGCAATGAGTTCGGCACCAATGCCTCCTGTTTTCATGCACTCCTCTACAATAATTACTTTGTGAGTTTTGCGAATGGATGCGCCGATGGTCTCCATGTCCAGGGGTTTGAGAGAAATTAGGTCGATTACTTCTGGATCGTAACCTTCTTTTACCAGGGCTGGCACGGCTTGCAAGACGTGGTGCCGCATCCTGGAATAAGTCAGGATGGTGACATCTTTGCCCGATCGCACAATTTCTGCTTTGTCCAGCGGCACTAAATATTCTGTTTCTGGCAAATTTTCTTTGAGGTTGTAAAGAAGGACGTGCTCGAAAAACAGAACGGGGTTATCGTCGCGGATGGCTGATTTTAAGAGTCCTTTGGCGTTGTAGGGAGTCGAACAAGCGACTATTTTCAAACCCGGTACTGCTTGGAAATATGCTTCTAGGCGTTGGGAGTGTTCGGCGCCGAGTTGTCGGCCCACGCCGCCAGGCCCACGAATTACCATTGGCATTTTGAAGTTGCCACCGGATGTGTAGCGCAGCATTCCGGCGTTGTTGGAAATTTGGTTGAAGGCCAGCAGCAAAAAGCCCATGTTCATGCCTTCGATGACCGGTCGCAATCCCGTCATTGCTGCGCCTACTGCCATGCCTGTAAAGCTATTTTCGGCGATCGGGGTGTCGAGCACTCTAAGTTCGCCGTATTTGTTGTAGAGGTCTTTGGTGACTTTATAGGAACCGCCGTATTGACCTACGTCTTCGCCGAGTACGAATACGGCGGAGTCGCGGGCCATTTCTTCGTCTAACGCCTCGCGGAGGGCGTTGAACAATAAGGTTTCTGCCATAGGAGGTGAAGCAATGATTGCAGGAGGGTCAGATTAGAATCTTAACCTTTCGGGGGTGTCGATCTAGGAGTCGATCGCAAATTCGGCAGTTAAAACCTGAGATTTTGCCAATCTTTATCATAACATTTGTATTATGTCAATGAATATTTAAGTTAAAATAATACTAATATCAAATCCGTTAGCATCGGAATAGTAAATTCGAGTTCACGGTTGACGGTTGACGGTTGACGGTTGACGCCGTGAACAGTCAACCGTCAACAGTCAACATCATTTCCGGTTACACCGGAAATGATATAACTTGCCTGCCCACAGCAGAGGAATATTATGCTCCAGACAAAAACTCAACTCACTCTGGAAGAGTTTCTCGCTCTTCCCGAAGGAGAAGGCGATATTACCTACGAACTTATTGACGAGCAAGCAGTACCGAAGATGTCACCTAAAAAATTTCATTCTCGCCTCACCAGAAGCCTAATAAAACTCCTCGAACAGTGGGGTGAGGAACGGGGAGAAATTGGTGTAGAATGGGCGGTAAAATTAACCCGCCAGGGGCGAGACTGGGTGCCAGTACCAGACATTTTATATGTTTCTTACGAACGCTTATCTCCTGACTGGAATCAAGATGAAGCCTGTCCTGTAGCCCCAGAATTAGTCATAGAAATTATTTCACCCGAACAAACTTTCGGTCAGTTAGCTGCTAAAGCGAGAGATTATTTAGATGCTAAGGTATTGCGGGTTTGGGTAGTAGATAGCAAGGCGAGAAGCATTACAGTTTTTTACCCCGATGCAGCACCGCAGACTTATATGGGAGATACGCTATTAATAGATACACTTTTTGATGGATTAGAATTTACTGCTGAAAAGCTATTTCAGATGGCAAAAATACCATAAACTTTTTTTATGATGAGTGTATGGTAGTGGAGAAGCTATTGCATATTTAAATCAATATTGTCAATGACGGGCATTCGATGTCGCAATTTCAACCCTAGCAAAATCCAGTCTTCCAAAGTTGATCGCAACTCATTTTGACACTCTTTTAAAGTTGAACCAAAGGCGATGACTCCCTTGCAAACAGGAATTTTCCCAACAAAGCTATGATCTTCAAGTTTGTCATACGTAGCCTCAGCCATCGCTTTGTCAACGTATTCGCTCAGAATGAATTTTACAGTCATTGAGTTTCCTTTTGCTTGTCGAATATTGGAATCTCCTTCACAGTTACATCAATTATATTTGTTTTTGTCAACCTCCGGCATTTAGATTTCTGAAAAATGTTTTTGCAATAAATCGTGAATAAATCGATAACGCCGATCGCCAGTTTTTTGCAGCAGCAGGCGATCGGTCGCAGCATCGAGAAAACGCCTGTAATCCCAAGGAATGTAGCCGTTAGACCACATAACTAGGCGCAATATAAACCTTTCAATCCCCGGAATTCCCGGCAACAAAGCACTAATTACCGCAGCAACAGCACCCGCAGCTATTCCCCAAATTGACCCGGAGATTAGGGTGGCAATTAATCCCAAAATCACCCAAATCAGCCCGCCAGCCAGCTTAACTCCAAACTGATACTTGCGCCGTTCATCGGCTGTTTGCAGCCAGCTAGACGGTATGCGATCGAGGTAAAATTCTTGAATTCCTTGCTGTTCCATCCTTCTCGCCAACCATCCCAGCCAGTGGCGAATTTGTTCGGGCCGCAGTTCCTTACCTCTGGGATACTGCTTGACTTGCCCGGTCATTTGGTGGCGAATATAGGCAGTTAACAAATATTTGCGCTGTTCTTCTGCGGAAGTTATGCGCTTCCAAGCTTCAATTAAAATATCGTCGTAAGCCAAAGCCATCATGCTCAAAAGCAAGGGAACTTTTGCCAATTTCAACAACTCCGGCTCGTGCTCAATGCTGTACCAAAGTTCGCGGCTTCTGGCTTCTAGCAGATAATTCTGAATTTTAGTTTCTGTTAAAGGTTTCAATAAAACCGCTGCTTGCAGGCGAAATCTAGTCTGGCAGTTTTTGTAAGCTTCAAAACTGCTGCAAGCTACTAAATGTTTGGGTTTAAATTCGCTTTCAACAAACTGATTGATTGCTTGAATGCAGATATTTTGGCGGTCGGTTTCTACTTCGTCCAAGCCGTCGAGGAGAGGCAGCAATTGTTGTTCGGCAAGCCATTTTTTGCCAACAGCAGGAGAGATGCCGTATTTGAAGTGAAGTTGAGCAATTAACCAATCTGCGATCGCCCCGGGTTCTGCTTTCCATGATCCGAGTTCAAACAGCACTGGTACTGGAAAACTAGCATCTTTTTGGGCGCGGGAAATTAACACGCGAGCTAATTCTAGCAGCGTTGTAGTTTTGCCTGCACCCGTGGCTCCCAAAATTACCAATTTGCCACCGCTGCGATCGAACACTTTAGCAATGCTGGCTTTGGGAGGAAGCCGAAAACTCGGACGGTTGCCGGCTTTCACTTCCACATCCCAACAGCGGTTAACACCCGTTGGCGGCGAGTCTTGACTGAGGTTAGCCAGCACAGCGGCGTGCAAAGACTGCGATCGTCCTGCTTGGACTTCCTGCTTCACCTCCTCCAACAATCGATCGCGAGGCGGTTGTAATCTCAGAGGAATCAATTTTGACATTTTATGTACCTCGCGCTGAACGCTTACTTTCGCAAATTTGCGCGCAAATACCCCAGAGCAAGATTACCATCAGTATAGGCGTCCAGTATATATTGACTCAAATTATTGCGACAATTATCCATGTAAAATTTTATATAAAAATCCTGACCCTGTGGCCCGCACTAGGTATTTCCACTATAAATTAACTGGCGATCGCCTCAACTCCCAAACAAAAATTATTAGTATAGATACAGAGAGGGTTTTTTATGTCATTTACGAAGGCTCAAATCATCACAGTAAGCTTAGCAGGAGTGGCAACAGCGGTGGGAGTAGCTGTTGCCACTATACAGTCGGGTGCGATGAAACAATCCCATCCTCCCCTTGCAGAATCACCGGCATCCACCACAAACCAGATTGCAGGGCCGACGAACAACCTTGAATCTCGGCAACCAGAACCTCTGCAAGCACAAACCCAGGCCGCACAATCTCCGAAATCCGAACCCCAACCTGCAAAAACCCCAGCACTTCAATCCTCGCTAGTTGCAGGAGTTTCTGGGCCAAAAGTTGAGCCAGTAGTTGTCACACCGCCAAATTCGGGTTGCAAAATCAGCCAAGCTGTAGTCAGCGATCCGAATCCACCGCTAAATGTGCGATCGATCCCGCAAGTAAGGGGCAGCAACATAGTAGGAAGACTTAAAAATAATACCTTTGTTTCAGTCGTCGAAGAACAAAACGGTTGGCTGCGAATTAACGATCCGCCCGGTTGGATTGCCAAAAACCGCACCGAAAGCAGTTGTTCTAACGTCAACCAGCAGATTAATTTTCGGCGGGGAGGAGATGAGGCAATTGTTAAAGGTCGAATTATCGGCGGAGGCACCCACTCTTACCGGATTCGCGCCCGAAAAGGTCAAACTATGACTGTTAGGAATCGCAAAGATGTTTTCCCCCAAATTATAACTCCTGGTGGCAAGCTTTTAGCAGGAGATGCTTATCAAGGCAATGAAACAGAGTGGACTGGAAAAGTGCCAGTAACTGGCAATTACACATTAGAACTAAACTCAAATTTCCGGGGATACGAATACGAATTTTCGGTTAAATTACGATAAGTTTTCTGACATATTTAGGGAGACGGCAGTGCCGTCTCCCTAACCGGATATGCAACTTTTAATCAATAGTATAATTAAGGAATCGTTCCAAGCGATATATCAAGAATCGCAAATTTCTGCCAATCTTCCGAATCAAAGTGCCACCATTCAGTTGTGATACTCATAAATCCGTGTTTTTTCATCGCATCCTTAAGCACTTGACGATTTTTCCGAGATTCGGCGCTGCCGCCTTGATAATCTCCGTGAGCTTTTTCGGTAAAATCATCGTAAGGTGTTGGCATTTCCAATTCTTTGCCAGTGCGATCGACTAAAGTCAAATCAATAGCAGCACCGCGATTGTGTCGCGAACCCCTAGCAGGATTAGCAACATAGCGCGGATCTGGCCAAGCTTGCCACATTTGCTTAGTCACAGAGAAAGGCCTGTAGCAATCGTAAACTTTCAAACCCAATCCGATTTTTTCCAAATCTGTTTGAACTAGCCCTAACTGTTGAGCAACGGAACTTCTCAAAGCGCATTTCGATATAGTGTAAAGTTTCCGTTTCAAGAAATTATTAGTAGTGGCGTATCGGATATCGAGGCGAATGTTGGGATTTACGGTGCGGATGTCAACCAGTCGCGCCCCACTGGGAAGTTGACTCATGAAAATACTTTCAGGTACTACTGGGTTTGATTCTGGTTGGGTATTTTGCACTTGTGGCGGCTCCTGGGCGCGAATAGATGTTGTATAATTCAGTGTGGTTGTAGATAGTAATACGAGGATGAATAGAATTAGATATCTTGTAAATCGGTTTAATTTCATAGCTCTGTTAAGTGGAGATTTAATAGAGTTTTTACATTTGATATTTTGGGGAATTTTCCCGCTTTTCGTGTGGTCTGTCAGCCCGCCAGACCGACAGGGGTTGAAACCCCTGTCTCACAGCTAAAGTCCTCTGAAGAGGACTGAAATAGTTCTCTAAAACTTTTATTTTATGAGTCTTTCAGTCGGTTTTAACCGACTTTAGCTATGAGACGGGGGTTTTAACCCCCGGCGGACTGTGGGACAAGCGCGAGAATGATAAATCACTTCTCTCTATGAGTCATTTTCAATTGTTAATTGTCCTCAAATTCCCAAGCGCTGATACACTAAATCTAAATGCCTCAATTGATACTGCGGATCGAAACAATCATCAATTTCTTTGGTCGTCATCTTAGCCGTTACCCGATCGTCCTTAGCAATTAAATTGTAGAAATTGCCGCCCGGTTTGTTCCAAGCTTCGTGAGCACAAGATTGCACAATTTTGTAGGCGTCTTCGCGACTCGTGCCTTTTTCTACTAAAGCTAACATCACGCGCTGGCTGAAGATGACTCCGCCGTAAAGGTTCATGTTTTGCTTCATGTTTTCGGGATAGACTAGCAGGTGTTTTACTAAGTCTGTGGTTTCTACTAACATGAAGTGAGTTACTGTAGAACTGTCGGGCAAAATCATCCGTTCTACGGAACTGTGAGAGATGTCTCTTTCGTGCCAAAGCGCCACGTTTTCTAAGGCTGCGACGGCATTGGCGCGGACAATTCTTGCCATCCCTGTCAGTCTTTCCGATCGAATCGGGTTGCGTTTGTGGGGCATGGCGGATGAGCCTTTTTGCCCTTTGGAAAAGAATTCTTCGACTTCGAGAACGTCGGTGCGTTGCAGGTTGCGGATTTCTACTGCAAAACGCTCGATCGATGCTGCTAAGAGTGCTAAGGTTTGGACGTATTCGGCGTGTCGATCGCGCGAAATGACTTGAGTAGATGCGGTATCGGGTTCGAGTCCGAGGTTTTGACAGGCGATCGCTTCAATTCGCGGGTCAATATTAGCATAGGTTCCGACTGCGCCGGAGATTTTGCCGACTGCAATGGACGATCGCAAATTCACTAATCGGGCGCGGCTGCGAAACACTTCTGCCAGCCATCCTGCTAGTTTAAAGCCAAAGGTGATGGGTTCGGCGTGAATTCCGTGCGATCGGCCAACCATGACGGTATTGCGATGCTGTTGAGCCTGATAGCGAATAGCTTGACTCAATTCTTCGACACGTTCTAACAAGATATTGACGCTGGCGACTAATTGCAGCGCCAAAGCGGTATCGAGCACGTCGGAACTGGTTAAGCCGAGGTGAATGTAGCGGCCGGCATCGCCTACATATTCGTTGACATTTGTCAAGAAGGCGATCATGTCGTGGCGGACTTCCGCTTCAATTTCGAGGACTCGTTTGGGGTCAAAATTAGCCTTAGCTTTGATTTCTTCGACTGCGGCGGCGGGGATGTAGCCGAGTTCGGCTTGAGCTTCGCAGACAGCGATTTCTACTTGCAGCCAGGTTTTGAGTTTGGCGGTTTCAGTCCAGATGTTGCCCATTTCGGGCAAGGTGTAGCGCTCTATCACGGTGGGAGTTGGGGAATGCGATCGTCCTATTGTACATCTGCGAGGCCTCTGTCTTCAGTCGGGATGGGGAATTTGGGGCGATCGAACTATCCCTCTTCTGAGTTTGAATATTTCGTCTGTTTCGGATATTGCGTTTATGGCACAGTAAGTGTTATCGTCAAGGAAACAACCAAGTATATGCCGGCCAAATACTTACATACCCCTTCCAGCAATGGCTGCACAGGTTTTCCCCGATCGCAGATTCTGTCTGCTGAGGCATAAAATATTGACTCTGTGCTTCAAAAACTATCACATCAAAAAAGAGATTAATTATGTTGAACCAAAAAGCATCGCTTGAGTCAGTTTTGATTCCCGAACAAAAACAAGAAGAAATAGCAAAATTAGATCGGATTCTCAGCCACGAATTTGCACAACCAAAATTAGTCGGAAGTAACGGAGAAGAGATAGTAATTCCTGAATCAGTCTACAGCATTTTGCGTCAGATCGTGCGTGCAATGGCATCAGGTCAAGCTATCTCTCTAGTACCTCACAATCACGAACTGACAACACAAGAAGCTGCTGATATTCTGAATGTATCCCGACCATTTCTGGTCAAGTTACTAGACCAGGGAGAAATTCCTTGTATCAAAGTAGGAAAGCATAGACGTATTCGTTTGGAGGATTTAACTTTATATAAAGAACATCGAGACAACAAACGTCGCAAACACTTGGATCGGCTAATCGAGATGACCGAAGAAGCTGGTTTGTACGAGGCATAGAAATAATTCCAACATTAATATGTCTAAGCTTAGTGTTGTCCTCGATGCTTGTGTCCTGTTTCCTATGTATCTGCGCGATACTCTGCTTTCCACCGCCGAGGCTGGTCTGTATTTACCCTATTGGTCGCAGAAAATCCTGGATGAAGCAATGAGCAACCTTGTCCGCCAAGGGATATTATGCCAGGAGAAAGCAATCCATCTTGAAGCGGAAATCAATACAGCCTTTCCCGAAGCAATAATTGAAGTACCTGTCGGCTTAGAGCAAATCATGAAAAATGACCCTAAAGACCGTCATGTTCTTGCTGCTGCTGTAACAGCCAAGGCTGATGTCATTGTTACCAGCAATCTAGCGGATTTCAAAGAAAAGGATTTAGCTCCTTGGAACATCAAATCGCTGTCACCTGATGAGTTTATGAGCGAGCTATTTGACGAATACCCGGACTTAATAGTGAGATTATTAGGGCAACAGTCGGAAAGGTACAAAAAACCTCCGAAGACTGTTGCTGAATTACTTGAATTTTTGGAAAAAAAAGCAGGTATGCCCAAATTTGCTAGTGATATTTTGTTATATGAATATAGTCTAGATATTGTGCAAACTGCGGAAACAGTCTTAAGGAACTACGGCAGACAAATACCCGAAGGCGGTAAATTTCTTGAGGGAGAGCGGTATCGTATTTGGCAGCAAGAAAAAACACTTACAATTACTGCGAAAGATGGTAGAGGTGAAATTCTACGATTTCAGAATCAGGAAATTGAGGGGAATATCTCATCAGATGATGTCAAAGCCTTAAAAATATTTGCTCAAAGCTGGGATTGAGAATTAACAATAAATAAGGTTTAGGAGCAACAAGCTGATTAAAATAACCGATTTGCAGGAGCTAAAGGAGATAGAAGAATGAATAGCCGTTACAGTCTCATCATCCAGTGGTCAGAAGAAGATCGACTTTTTGTTGTCAGTTGGCCTGAGTTTACCGATGTCATGCAGCCTTGCACTCACGGACACACTTACGAGGAAGCGGCAAAACACGGACAAGAATTGTTAGAAACCTTGATTGAACTTTATCAAGAAGATGGCAAACCTCTACCAGAACCTCAGACATTGGGAAAACGATTACAGATAGCGTAGAGTTGTTATACAATTTCTGCTACCATTCACCATAAACACCAACTAAAAACCCTATGACTTCTCAAACCTCCAACCCAAATGTCCAAGACCTGCAAAGACAGGTGATTTCCCTGTTACAAGAAGTTAGCACTCTGATGGGTCGCGCTAGCAAAGAACTTAAGTCGGAGGATAGCTCAGAAAACAAGTACCAGATATATCAACAGGAAATTGCAAAGGAGATTGGTACAGTCACAGACCTAAAACTCAGGATGGCTATTGCCGCACCGATGAATGCTGGCAAATCCAAAATTATTAATGCTATTATTGGTCAAGAACTCCTGCCAAGTTCTGCTACAGCGATGACCACACTGCCAACAGAGATTGTATTGAAAGAAAATGCAGCAGAGCCGATTCTAAAATTGAGTCCTAGAATCTGTGAAGCATTTAAGAAAGCATTGGATGCTATCAGGCTGAAAATTGAGCAGCAAGGGATGGAAGAAGTTCTTAAACATACTGGTGAATATCCGCATTTAGCAAGTTTACTCCAAGAAATTTACAGTGATACAGATTTTGGAATTTCCGAAGAAATCTATGGCAGTAAAAATATTAACAAAATCCTGACAGAGTTGAATCATATTATCCGTCTTTGCAACATTTTGGCAGTATCCCAAGATCAAGATCCTCTCCAGTTGCTCAATGACAATGACATTCCATCTATCGAAACTCCTTTTTTCAGAACACAGCAAAATCAACAACTAGAGAAGCTAGGTAATCTTGTAATCGTTGATACGCCTGGGCCAAGTGAAGCCGGAGTCAGCGAAAAACTAGAAATTGTAGTTTCCAAGCAACTTAAGCGTAGCCAACTTGTGCTACTTGTTCTTAATTTTACTGAATTGAGGGCTGAAGCAGCCGAAAAAATTAAAGCAGAAGTTCAAAAAGTTATCAGAACAAGCAGTCAAGAAAATTTATATGTTTTAGTTAATAAAATCGATCAGCGTCGTCCAGGTGACATAAATACCGAAATGGTAAAACAATTTGTTGCTAATAACCTCAAACTGGGCGACACAGACCACGTATTTGAAGTTTCGGCTAGGCAAGCATTCTGCGCTAAGGATTTTCTCCGTCAATCATCTCTCAGTAGTCAAGATATTAAAGATCCTGAAGCTGCCGAAGCATTAGCTAGAGAATTCTGGCCTGTTAATTGGGAAGATGAACTGAAGGAGGCAACTGTAGATAAATTACAAAAGATAGCGGTAAAACTTTGGGAAGCATCAAAGTTTGCATCTTTTCTGGAAGAAGCAATTAATGTAATTTTGCTACAAGTTGCCCCCCGCTGCATGGAGTTTGCATTGAATCGTTGTCTTATTAATCTAGATGATTTATGTAATAATGCAAAAAATGACCTGACTTACATTAACAGTAATGCTGAAAAGCTCCAGCAAGCAATTGAGGATCTTAAAAAAGAGCTTTCTAGTCTAGCTGATTGCCGTCGGAATCTAGATAAAGAGGTTGCCCAAACAAAAAAGCAAATAAAGGAAACCGTAAACGCCAACCTAGAAAACCTCAAAAAAGACGTAAAAAACGAACTTGATACACTATTGAAAAAATATGTTTTAGATTCTGCTATAAAAGTATTTTCCAATTTGTGGGGCGACATATCCAACATCTTTAATAGAGATAAGGATGAATTTGAATTTGATAGTAAGCAAGATGCCAAGCTATTCGCTGAGCAAATAGCAGCTTCGGCGAAGCAAATTATTGAACGTCAATTGGATGTCGCTTGTAAAGAGACGGATAAACAGACTGAAGGCAGGATTCAAAAATTATCCGAGTTACTAGATAATAAAACTAAGCCTATTATTGAACGCGCTCAAGATCGGTTAAAAAGAGATTTTGATGTTATTTTTAAGCCAGATATACACAAGCTAGTTAATATTCACATAGAAGTGAATACCCCGGATCTTGAATTCCGAGGATATGGGTTATCTGATTTACTCGCAGCATTGTTAGAAGGAGCATTTGATGGTTTGTTGGTGCAGTTTGCTGCTCGTTTAGTGGCAATGGTAGCTAACAATCCAATACTGAGCACAATTTATGGTGCAGTTAGCGCCGTTGTTGGTTGGTTCCGTGTGGACTTAGACAAATTTGTATATAAAGAAAGATATACAGTTAACATAATCCTTTTCAAGGGTGAAATAGTTAAATTCTTTGACAACAAAGTCGAAGAAATTCAAGAACAATCTAACCGATTGATTGAGCAATCATTGGATCGACAAATTAAAAGGTACTTTGAGGCTCTAGACTCTCTTCTAGGTGATTATAGGAAGGATTTGGAGCAATCACTAAAAGCTCAAGCTTTACCTTTAGAAACACTGAAAGAATTAAAGCAAGCGCTTGAATCATTTTCAGTAGGTAATGATAAATTACAGGTGGATAAGTTGAAAGAGAAGGCTAATGAACTTCTGAGTCAGACAAAATCATTAATAGCAAGCTGAGATGCGCTTACGTTTTTTACTAATTTAAGATTTCTGGAACAGGAACTTATTAACTAAGCTAGGTTTGTTAAGTGCAATATCAGTCAAATATGGAATAAGTGCCAAGCCGATACACTCCGCCAAACGAGGCGGCACGGCATTTCCAATTTGCCACATTGCCTTTTTCATCGAACCTTCAAAAATAAATGAATCCGGGAAAGTTTGCAATCTAGCCATTTCGCGAGCTGAAATCACGCGATTAAGATAAGGATGAATATGAGTGCCGCCGTGATTTTCTTTAACAGTCATACTCGGTTTTCCCGGATACTGTCGCTTGAAAGCATCGGCGTAGCTTTCATACAAAGAACCGCCTGGTGGAACTTTAGCAAGTCTTTCCATGTACTCAACAGAATGACGAGTCCATTCGTGGTTAATTTCCGGTATGCGAGTATATTCTGGTAAATCATCAATTGCTGACTCAATCGCTTGGTATTGTTCTGGAAACAATTGCGGCTTCGGATAGGGATTTTGCATCCCAAATCTATTGGCAATAAAAATAGCTCGCGGGCGGATTTGCGCGACTCCATAGGCGGCTGATTCCAGAACAGCAACGGACATATGGGGATAGCCAATTTCCCGAAAAGCCGCGCAAATGGCTTGCTTAACAGCTCCTTTTTGTATAGTCAATATTCCGGGTACGTTTTCCATGACAATATACCAAGGACGTATTTCAGAGACAACGCGGACAAACTCTCTAAAGAGGCGATTTCGAGGGTCGTTGGGGTCGCGTTTTCCTGCAACTGAGAAGCCTTGACAGGGAGCATCCCGCTTTTTAACTAAGCATACCTACCCATTTTAATCTCATTATTTAAATATGCACATCTGAGTCTTAAAATTTGAGGCACATTTTTTTCGTTCCACTGTGCACCTACAATCTTAATTCTTGCTCCAATCTGTTTAATTAAAGACTCTACAGCCCCCGAACCAATATCAATACCCTGATTTTGATAATTATGATAATCTGGGATTCTTGACTGATGTTTTCGGAGATAATTCTGGAAATTTTTACTTTCTTTAGCTCTCACTCCTATAAATTCGGCTATAGCTTCTACTGTTGACCCTTGCCACAGTTGGCTCTCGACTCTTCTGAGTCGTTTGAGTGACCCCCCTACTTTATGTAGATTTTCTCTCAAATGATACCAATCTAAAACCTCTCTTCTTTGCTCTGTAGTCCCAATTTGATTAAACAGATTCCACACTCCATCATGACCATCTCCCAAACAAGTTATTACTTCACTTTGAATTTGGCTATTTACCCACGCCACTAAATCTGCATTATTTTGAAAGAAGGCGGCAGCTACTTGACCATGTAACTTAACTGCCTTATAATTCCTCCAGACACTTTCTTCTCCTAAAGGAGTTCTTAGTCTGACGTTTCCTCCGTCTATACTCAATGCTTCTACTTTCTCAGTAGTTTCAGGCTCAGGCAATTTGTAACGCTCTAATAGCCGATGTTGTGTACTGTGGGGTACATAAATTCCTGTCAACATTTTGAGGTCTCTCTCCGCATTGGCAAAAGACTCATTTCCCACTAATAATAAACAACATTTCTCCAGATTCGGACTCAGGCGACTTCCCTTCTTCACTCCCAGCCTTTGGGCTTGTTTGCTCGATAGAGTGATTTCTCCTACACAACTTTTTATGGTTCTTTTTCTACCCGAACCTTTTCCAGCCGCCGAGTTAAAAAAAAACCGTTAATTTCTGGTGCTACTGTTTCAATTAAATGTTCCCTCACACTCAGTTCTACGGATTCAAAGCTTTGTAGATTGTCTACTGGGGTATTTTTATAAAGGATCTCTGCTATTTCTTGGAGATTTATTTTGATCTTCTGCTGTTCTTCTGGGGTCATGCGAACTTGGGTTATGGTAATTTATTTGCTTTCTATTATGCCATCAACTTAGCCAGACAATTGTCTGAGTATTTATACTGATTGCAAAAGTGGGATGCTCCCCCTTGACACGGCGGCCCGCCTACAACAACATGAACTTCTGGCGAACCAATTTCAGCGAGCAACTTTTGGGGATTTAAGTTTTTTATATCGTCGCACAAGTGATGGCAATCGGGAAAGTTTTTTGTATGAGTTGCCGAGGCGATCGCATTAATTTCAACACTTGCTACTGGTCGAAAACCTGCTTGCAATAAACCTTGGGTCATACCGCCCGCGCCGCAAAAAAGATCGACAAATGTATAGTCTGATTTTGGCACTGACTGAGATTCAACATCAATGAATATCTTGTAGGGGTCGCAGTCATTTGCTTCTAATTCGCGTTGGATGCGTTCGTAACGTCCTAATTTTGCTTTCTTTTGCTTTTTGACAGGAATTGGTTCTGACTCATTTGAGAATAAAGACAGTTGTATTGCTTCCATTTTATATTTGTTTACTGAGTTCTATCTGATGTTGCCCACTTGGGCCAGGGTGTAGGGATCGATCGCGCTTGGAGTCGGAGAGTGCGATCATCCTATTGTACATCTGCGCGGGGATGCAAGACTCAGAAACCCTGTTTCTGAAAGTAACCAGGTTTTTGTTTGTAGTTTGGGCGATCGGCTACAATATGCTAAACCTCGTTAGCTGGCATTCTTCTCTATTCGCCAATAAATGGTTCCAAATAAATAGCCATTAATATTTTGGCTTGACTTCGCCCTTGAGTGCATTTACTCAAAAAGTATTGCGATTTTCAGGGTTATTCGCTAGAATAGCCAACCTGTCAAGTAAAAAAATCCCATCAACAAGACAGACATTTCCCACATCCGCTTATGACCATTGCCTATACTCCACCTTGGCTGCTGAACAACGGCCTATTAATGACGTTGTACACCGCATTAAGGGCTAGTCGCCGCTGGGAAAAGACGATCGCTCTCCCAGAACCCCCTTACCGAGAACACATCTTTACGGGTGCCTGTGGAGTCCCGATTTTCGGCTGGGTTGCCATCCCCGAAAATCCCCGATATACCATTGTCGGCACTTACGGCATTACTGGCGATCTGGATAATCAATGGTTTCTCAGGCTATTAGGCCGTAAAGCCTATGCCCAAGGCTGTGCAGTGGTGTTATTTGACTGGCGAGCTCACGGCAAAACTGCCCAACTCTCTCCCACCCTGACTTCTGATGGTCTATACGAAGGTGAAGATTTCGTTCGGATTGCTGCTGCTGCTAAAGAAATGGGATGTCCCGCCCCTTTTTGGTTCACGGGTTATTCCCTGGGCGGACAATTAGCCTTGTGGGCTGTAAAATCAGCTCAGACGATCGCAGATTGGGGACCTGACTTAGGGATCGAAGAGTCAGAACTAGCAGGCGCGGCGGTGATTTGCCCCAGCTTGGACTCGAACCGTTCTCTGTCTTATCTAGTTAAAGATGAGTGGGGGAAATTTTTAGAAAAAGCGATCGCGCGACAGTTAAAAAAACTAGCAAAAAACATCGCCGCATCGCATCCGGGGGCGATCGATCCTGCCGCTATTGCACGCGCCAACAGCATTTGGGGCTTTGACCATGAACTGGTAATTGGCCCGTTAGGTTTCTCCTCTGTGGAAGAATACTATGAGGCTAGCAGCGCTCTACACATTTTGCCTCACCTCAATAAACCCACTTACATCCTTTATGCAGCAGATGATCCGATGTTTGATCCGGTGCTTGTCTCTGAGTTGCAAGCCATTAGCGCGAACAATCCAGCCTTAAAATTAGGGCTGACAGCCTACGGCGGTCATGTTGGGTATATCAGTAGTAAACGTTGTCAGAATGAATTTGCTGATAGCGATCGGTGGTGGGCATGGAATCGGATTTTACAGTGGTTCGATACCTTGAGTGTTGATTAAGATTATAAAATAAAATCTGAACACTCCTCGGCAATAGTTGCGAGGATCAAATGATTAGGGGGTTTAATCCCTCTAGTCCAGAACCTTAAAACTATTTCGCAAAAACACTAGACATCTGGGCACAAGCTGAATGGCTTACTGGCAGTCAATTGTGCATAATTTGCACAGCCAGTTGGCTTAACCTAGATGTGACGATCGCATAAGGATTAGAAGCAATTATTATAGTTAATAACTGGTCAATAAATATCGATTAACTTATTCGTTTTTTTGAGAATAGTGTCAGCTATTAACTAGGTAAAACTAAAGCTCCAACTCTCAATCTAATCAAACCGCAAATTGCGATAATTACTCTCTCGTATTTAGAGTTTGCTGTAGTTGGCTAGCATTGTTAGTGTTATCTTCCCACGTCCTTGATTGATGCCCTCGTCCTCGGCAACAACAAACAGCACCGCCTCGTACAAAATCTTATTTGAGTTTAGATACGGGGCGATCGCATCAAAACCAAAGAAACCGGGTTTTTGGCCGTTGCTGTCGGTTTTAACGCCGTATTCTCGTAAAAAACCCGGTTTCTGAGTACCCGCGCCTCGATTTTCAGCTTTTAGAGAGATGTAACAACTCGCCCGATCGCTACACTATGATTAATTAGGAACTCAGCAATTTTGGAGAAGAGGTGAATTGAAATTCGTTTCCGACCCGCAAATAAAAGTCAAAATCCGCAAAATGAAAGAGCGGGTGCGGTGGCAAGAACAGTCAATCGTCGATCGGGGAATCGACCAAACTCGGATGGTTTTGGAATCTCAAACCACCGACTCTCCTGAGTTTTCGTTTTTAGTCGTAGGCGACAGCGGCACGGGCAATCACCGCGGCCACAATCCCCAGCGGCAGATTGCCGAACAGATGGTCTCCGAACGCGAAACTTGCCGTTTCGTCCTCCACACCGGCGATGTAGTTTATCTCGTCGGTTCCAGCGAATATTACTTGCAAAACTTTATTCGCCCCTACCGAGAATTTATAGTCGGCGGCGAGCATCCCTCTCGCATTGCCTACGATCGCATGGTGTTTAACTTTCCGTTTTTGCCCGTACCGGGAAACCACGACTATTACGACTTGCCCATAGTCTACGGCATTCTGTCGGCGACAGCTTTGCCGCTGCGCCGGCTGTTGGGTTCCAAGTTGGATCTCGATGTCGGCTGGCGCGGTTCCGATCGCGGAAACACCTACGCCAAAGCCTTTCTCGACTACCTGCAAGCTCACAAAATGCCCGGAGATATCGATCGCCACCTAGACGCCCACTACACCGCCAGCACCAGCACAGGCCGCTGCCTCCGCTACCAACCCGGACGCTTTACCCGCTTACCTAACCGCTACTACACCTTCCGCAGTGGCGGCATCGACTTCTTCGCCCTCGACTCCAACACCTTCAACGAACCCTTACCGATCCCGAAAACCAAACAGGGCGACATTCGCCGCCAGAATTTGGAACTCGATCGTCAGAAGTTGGAACAAGAAAAATTGGCAATGATCGAAATCTGCGATCGGCTCAACCCCGAAATTCCCGATGAAGCCGAACAGCTAGACGACTTGGCCGCCAAATTAGAGCAAGTTGACGAAATGCTCATGGATATTGACAAACAACTGTCGCCCCACCAAACAGCCGCCACGGACGTGGAACAGCTCGAATGGCTGAAAAAAAGGCTGATTAATTCTTGGCGCGATTCCGAAGTGCGGGGGCGGGTAATTTACCTGCACCATCCCCCCTACGTGACCGAGGCGACAAAGTGGAATCAAGCTCAAACTTTGGCGGTTCGGTGGCGATTGCGCGAGGTACTCGACACGGTGGCCGATGCAGTTGGGGATGTGGCGCGGGGGCGCCCGCTAGTAGATTTGGTGCTGACTGGCCACGCTCACTGTTTGGAATACCTGCGGACTGGGGATACCGGACACGGCGACTCTGGGATTAATTGGATTGTCTGCGGGGGAAGCGGCCACAGTCTCCGCCGCCAGCGCCCGGAAGGGCCGATGTTGCAGGAAGCATTGAGTCCTGAAGCTTATCGGTTGGCGCGGCAGTCTGGTTCCGAAACAGCTAGCCGGCGGGTAGCGGAGTCTTTGCTATTTGTCGGCCGCAGCGGTCAAGGTTCCCACAAACGCCGTCCTTATTCGTGTTTGCGGATTGATGTTCTCGATGGGTGTCCCCCGAAGTTCCGCATCCGACCTATGGTTGTCGAACGATTTGAGGGGAAATGGCAGGAGATATCGATCGAACCTTTTGTGATTTAACTTTCGTTTTTCTGCAAGTTTCGATCGCCCTTAAACAGGTGGACTTTGACCGATTCCGGTTCCCGCTTTTTTAAGGCTAGAGGCGATCGAGAGCCGAACGATCGCACAAAATACTTTTATCAATTTAATTCAGGACAAAAATTCAATGATTGCTAACTTAACCGCCACCGGCTGGGAAATTATTTACCACCGCGCCCATGCTTTGCTCGCCGCCCAACTTGGCGGACAGTGGAAGCGCTCGAAATCTCCGCTTCGCTTGTACGAAACCATAGCCGCGATTTCGCATCACGATGATTTGGAGAAAGAGTGGGAAGATAATATTTTAACTGAAGCGGGCGCGCCCTTTGATTTTACGTTGCAGACGGAAACTTCTCTGCCTAAAATTAAAGCCATGACGGAGAATTCCCTATATCGCGGTAGGTGGGTAGCAATGCTAATTTCTATGCACATGAGCTATCTCAATGAAGGAAAGCGGGGAGAGTCGAAGGAACTCGACGAGTTTTTGGACGAACAACTGGAAAATCAAAAAAAATGGCAAAAAGAGTTGAATATTTCTGAGGAAGATGCTAAGGCAGCTTATGCTTTTTTCCAGTGGTGCGATCGGCTATCATTAATTCTTTGCTGCCGCGAGTTACCCGCCGGAGAACGAGCTTTAGAAATTACTGTCGGCCCGGACGGCAAGCGCTACGATATTGTACAGCACAGCAACGAACTCGTGACTGTAACTCCTTGGCCTTTTGAAGACGATAAGTTTACTGTGAACGTCGAAGCGTGCAATTTGGATAAAGTCAAGTTTGACAGCAACGAGGAAATTAAGGAAGCGCTGCAAAAAGCTCCGCGCCAAGTCTTAGAGTGGACTTTTGTCAAGTCTTAATTAAACCTTTGAAAAATAGGTGAGGGTTGTTGTGGAAGTTTAGCGGGCATGACATTTGTGTTAACTTAATGTTAAAACCATGTCTCATATTATGTCGGGTCGATTACCCCTAATAAGGTAGGGGCGGGTTCACGAAAAATATCTGCCAATAATTGACAATCTCAAAAACCCGCCCTGTTAATCGCGGTCACTCGATCGGACATGATATCAATCAGCGTTATAGTTGAGTCTTGCTCTCCCTTAACTCCCCTTAATAAGGGGGGGATAAGAACAGTCAAAATGGGTCTTATTAAGGGGGATGTGATGGCTATCGAAACTTCGAGACCAACGAAAAAAAATCGAGGGTTTCAGTTCAGCCATTATCCATTACCTATTACCTATTACCAACTATGAAACGTTCAGCTTGCCTAATTTTCAATCCCGTCGCCGGTAACAGCGACCCAGACCAAGACTTAGCTAGAATTCAGGAACTTTTAGAGCCTTTTATTGACTTAGACATTCGGCTGACAACCCCCGAATTAGACGCAGATCAAATCGCCCGCGAAGCAGTTGATAGAGGAGTTGAAGAAATTATTGCTTGCGGGGGCGACGGCACATTATCAGCAGTTGCTGGGGCGATTGTGGGCACAAATATTCCTTTAGGAATTATTTCGCGGGGAACGGCTAATGCTTTTGCTAATGCTTTAGATATTCCGAATACAATTGAAACCGCCTGCGCCACTATTTTTGGAGGGTTGACGCGGGTGGTGGATGCGGCGATTTGCAACGGTGAAATGCCGATGGTTTTGTTATCTGGAGTGGGTTTTGAGGCAGAAACCGTCGAACTAGCCGATCGCGAAATGAAGAATCGCTGGGGAATGCTGGCTTACATTTTGTCGGGAATTAAACAGTTAAACAATTTAGAAAGATTTGAAGCGGAAATCGAAACGGAAGATAGAATTATCAGCCTTACTGCTGTCGCGGTGACAGTGGCAAATGCAGCGCCGCCTACTTCGATTTTAGCTCAAGGCCCGGCGGGGATCGTTTTTGATGACGGCTTGCTGGACGTGACGCTGGTGGCGCCTGAGAATAAAGCTGGGGCGATCGCAGCTTCTTATCACCTTTTGCAAACAGCTTTGAGCGGCAATCCTACAGATCGCGATGACATCGGTTATTTGCGGGCAAAAAAAGTAAAAATTAGTGCCGATCCGCCTCAAAAAGTGGTTGTAGACGGCGAACTCATCGGCATGACTCCGGTTTCTATTGAGTGCGTTCCGGGAGGTTTAACTATTTTTGTACCGCGAGTTGAAGAAAAACCCGTGGTAGAAAAACTCACCGGTTTAGCGGACATTGAAATTACATTGAAGCCCTCAACTTAATTTTTTTAGCGACACAAACAATAACAAAGACCGCGCGGGCGGTCTTTGTTTTTTAGGCGTCTAAAATTTGGCGAATGCGGCGCTCCAAACGTTCGAGATCGAGTCCACCTTCATCGCGGCTGATGCGGCGCACGGTGACGTTAACATTGCTCAAATCTGCCAGCAAATCTTGCAGGATTTCTTGTTGCTGCCGAGCTTGAGTTATTTCGCGCGGTTCCTGCACCAAATCGCGAACAATTGTATCTTCTGCGCGCGAAGCAACGATCGGGTCTGCTTCGCCATCTACGTGCACAAAAGTGCGGCGACCGGGCCCGCGTTCTTCTTCAATTGGTATTACTGCTGTTACTCGATCTGAGCGTACATATTTGCCAAATCCAAGGTGGACTAAGACAGAAGATTGTATTTTCATAGATAGCAAATTTTATTTGTTAGTTATCTATATTTTAACTTTTAAATATCGTATATGACAACTCAATTAGAGCTATTATTGCTACAATTTATTTTGGTTTTTACTGTGTTTTATAGTTGTAAAATTTCCTAAAAAGTGCTAAGTTAATTAACTGAATATAACTTACCAACGGTGGGTCAGAAACCGGGTTTTTTAGGAAAAGACGCGCTCCTACCAGCAGATTCCGTAAAAACCCGGTTTCTTTGGTCGGAGCGCGTAAATCCTGTTAACATAAAAATAGAGCTGTTTGCGATCATCGCCCGCAGCGCATTTCAGGGACACAGCCTACCGATTCTAGATTTGAGCATTACTTCCACAGAAAAACAGGAAAGCCTAAATCATGCTAATTAGTCTCGACTTAGTTATCAGTCTCCTGACGACAATTCCCTTCGGCACCCTACAAGACAAGCTTCAGCGCAACGAAAGAGTCATCAAAATCTTAAAAAAATTTAACCTCGATCCTGATGCTCCGCCCGCAGATTTTAGCGGAGTTTACGTTTATACTTTAGTCGAGTACGGCGCTGGCAAACCCAAACAAATTTTAGAACTGTTTCGCCAAAAAGAGATTGAATCAGCATTTCGCAAAGCCTTCGAGTCCGATAGCCCAGCCATTTTAATTCAAGCAGGCGATGAGTTTCTCAGCGAGTCTGCTTTGGGTCGGGAACTCCGAAATTTAGGGATTGACCCCAGACGGGAATTCATGGCGTTTGCGGCCGTGTTTATGGAGGTAGCAAAGCGGACGAGATCGATCAACGACGTGATGGTGGGAAATTCGATCGCATCTTTGCAAAAACGCCTATCTTTGGTAATGGATCGCATCGAACGCCTGCCCACTATCGAAGGAATTCGCACCGAGTTTGCACGACTGGAAGCTGAAGATTATCCCGCACTTCCCGCCGCCGCATCAACTAATATTCAAAAGTCTCAAGCTTTTATTTTATCACAGCAAGTTCGTGGTTGGTTTGAAACATTAAGTTATAAGTTTGAAACCTATCACATCTCGGAAGATAACTATTTTGAATGGATTATCAATGTTCCCGTCAGACGCAATCGGTACGATCGCATTTTAGTGCGCGGAATAGCCGGAGAAGCCGGACTTAAGGACATTTCGGCCTTGCGCGAGTCGGTGGAAAAACAGCGCACCGATGAAGGCTGGTTAGTCACCGCCCGCCGCATCAGTAGCGCCGCGCGGGATGAAGTAAAAAAAGATGAAAATCGCGATTTAGCTTGCTATACTTTCGATGAATTGCTCGACCAAGATGCCGATTTTACCGCTTATCTGGATTGGCTAGAAACTGAAATTACCAGCCGGAAAATTAATACAAAATACGTGCCACTAGCTTGTACAAAAGAAGAAATTGACCCCGATACTCACCGCAAAATAGGAGTGAGTCATTATGGCGAAGGAGATGGCTGGATTGAAGGTTATATTGACCTGTGGTTGGATGACCCCGTAAAAGAACATATTTCAGTTTTAGGAGAATTTGGGACGGGGAAAACTTGGTTTGCAATGCACTATGCTTGGATGGCGCTGCAACGCTACAAAAAAGCTCAAAAGGGCGGCTTGCAACGTCCGAGGTTGCCGTTAGTAATTCCTTTGCGAGATTACGCGAAAGCCGTTAGTGTGGAGTCGCTATTTTCCGAGTTTTTCTTTCGGAAACACGAGATACCTTTGGCGGGTTATTCGGCCTTTGAACAACTGAATCGCATGGGTAAGTTTCTGTTGATTTTCGATGGTTTTGATGAAATGGCCGCTAAGTGCGATCGGCAAGAAACCATCAACAACTTCTGGGAATTAGCAAAAGCCGTCGTTCCCGGCGCAAAAGTCATCCTGACTTGCCGTACCGAACACTTTCCTGAAGGCAAGGAAGGACGGGCATTGTTCAATGCAGAACTGCAAGCATCAACAACCATTTTAACAGGCGAAACTCCCCAATTTGAAGTCTTAGAATTAGAGAAATTTAACGACGAGCAAATTGGGCAAGCGCTGTCATTTCAAACCGAAGCTGCTACTGTCGAAAAAGTGATGGGAAACCCGCAGCTATTGGATTTAGCGCGTCGCCCGGTGATGACCGAGTTAATTTTGGAAGCATTGCCCGATATTGAAGCTGGAAAACCAGTCGATATGTCGCGGATTTATCTGTATGCGGTGCGGCGGAAGATAGAGAGAGATATCAAAGCTGAACGTACTTTTACTTCAGTAGCAGATAAGCTTTACTTTTTGTGCGAACTGTCTTGGGAAATGCTGTCTACCAACCAAATGAGTCTCAATTATCGCGGTTTTCCCGATCGCATTCGAGGCCTGTTTGGTTCCGTCGTGCAGGAGGAAAAAGACTTAGACCACTGGCACTACGACATGATGGGTCAAACGATGCTAATTCGCAATGCAGATGGAGATTATACTCCAGCGCATCGTTCGCTGTTAGAGTTTTTTGTCGCTTACAAATTTGCGGCGGAATTGGGAGTTTTGGCCGCAGATTTTACCGAATTAGTTGCGCCTGAACAGTCTTGTTTAGATCCTAATGCAGCGCCTCAAAAATATACTTGGTCTAATTATTGTCGATTGCAAGCCCAAAAGAGAAACAATGGTGAACTTATCGCGCCTTTGCAGGGATTTACTGCTGAAGATTTAGGGCAACTTTGTCAGAGTTTCGGAAAAGCGCCGCTGACAAAAGCTGTGATGGATTTGTTGTTACCAATGGTAGGGGCGGTGTCCTCGTGCCGGCCCTGCCTTGATGTAGGGGCAGCTACGGAGGAATTATTGGAAATTCTGGAAGCAACGCGGGGCAAAACTGAAAGCGAGGTGGGTTATGTGGGAGGCAATGCAGCGACGCTGTTGGTGAAAATCGATCGCACTGCGTTAGAAACAAAAGACCTTTCTCGTGCAGTTATTTTAGGTGCTGATTTTACAAATGCTAATCTGCGCCACGTCAACTTTGCTGAAGCTAATTTGGCTAATTCAGCTTTTACTAAAATCTTCAGCAGCGTGCGATCTGTCATATTTAGTCCCGATGGCAAACTGTTAGCTACAGGTGATAGTGATGGCATAGTTCGCTTGTGGGAAGCTAGCAGTTGCAGAGAAATATTGACCTGTAAAGGACATACCAACGTGGTGGAGTCAGTCGCCTTCAGTCCTGACGGTAAGATACTTGCTAGCGGGAGCTATGAAAATATAATCAAGTTATGGGATGTCAAGACTGGTGAATGTTTAAAAGTTTTGCAGGGACATACCGGATCGGTAATGTCAGTCACCTTCAATCCTGATGGAAATATACTCGCTAGCGGGAGTTTTGATGGCGCGATCAGGTTATGGGATATTCACACGGGTGAATGCTGCAAAATTTTGCAAGACCATACTAAAGTTGTATTTTCAGTGGCTTTCCATCCTGCTGGTGAGATGTTAGCCAGTGGAAGCGGCGACACAACAGTAAGGCTGTGGAATGTCGGTACTGGTGAATGCCTCAAAATTTTGTACGGTCATACTAAAAACGTGTTTTCAGTAGCTTTCCATCCTGCGGGTGAAATACTTGCTAGTGGCAGCAGCGAAAAAACAGTGAAACTGTGGGATATCAGTAGCGGTGAATGTCTCAAAACTTTGGAGGGACATGGCGATCGAGTACGGTCAATAGCCTTCAGTCCTTCGGGCGAAATACTCGCAAGTGGAAGTCACGATCGAACAGCAAAGCTGTGGGATATTCGCACTGGTGAATGCTTGAATACTTTGCAAGGACATAGCAATCAAGTAAGGTCAGTCGCCTTCAGTCCAAACGGTGAAATACTTGTTAGCGGTAGTTACGATAAAACGCTGAGGCTGTGGGATATCGACAGCGGTGAATGCTTGAATACACTGCAAGGGCATCGCAATCAAGTAATATCGATCGCCTTCAGTCCAAACGGTAAAATACTTGCTAGCGGCGATGACGAACAAACTGTCAAGCTGTGGGATGTCAGCAGCGGTGAGTGCCTCCAAATTTTGCACGGGCATCTCGATCGGGTAAACTTAGTTGCCTTCAATCCTTCGGGTCAAATACTTGCCAGCGCTAGTTATGACCAAACACTGAAACTGTGGGATATTCGCAGTGGTGAATGCCTTCATACTTTGCCAGAATTTGGCAATGAAACACGATCGATCGCCTTCAGTCCAAATGGTGAAATACTTGCGAGTGCAGGTTATGACCAAACGGTGAGGCTGTGGGATATCGGTACTGGCGAATGCATCAAAACGTTGCACGGACATAACAATTATGTATACTCGGCTGCTTTCAGTCCTTTGGGCGAGATATTTGCCAGTGAAGGTTTTGACGGAACGGTGAGGCTGTGGGATATCCATACTGGTGAATGCCTCCAAATATTGCACGGGCATACGGATTGGGTACGCGCGATCACCTTTAGCCAGAACGGTGAAATACTTGCCAGTGGAAGTATCGATCAAACAGTAAGACTATGGGATATCAACAGCGGTGAATGCCTCAATATTTTTCACGGGCATACTGATTGGATACGTTCAGTTGCCTTTAGTTATTCGGGTGAAATAGTTGCTAGTGGAAGTGTAGATGGAACGGTAAGAATATGGGATATCCGTACAGGTGAATGTCTAAAAATTTTGCAAGATCATACCAGTAGAATTAACTCAGTTGCCTTCAGTTCAAATGGAAAAATTATTGCTGCTTGCAGTCGTGATGGCAAAATTAGACTTTGGGATGTTGAGACAGGTGAGTGCCTCAAAATACTCAAAAGTGACAGACCTTATGAAAACATGAATATTGCAGGAGTTACGGGTTTAACAGAAGTTGAAAAAGCCACGCTCAAAGCTTTAGGGGCTGTTGAAAATTAATCATCGAAAAGTAGAAACTATGCAGTCAGCAATACGGATTACAACCAAAGTTCTTGCAGGAAATAAACTTGAAATTCAAGTGCCACCTGGATCGGTGGGCGAAGAGGTTGAAGTTTTTGTGATCATACCAGAAAAGCCGCAAGGCGGGCGGCGTAAGGTGTTGGAATTGCTTACAGAAATCCGCAGCCGTCATGTCTCTAGAACTGTTGAAGAAATTGACCGGGAACTAGAAGAAGAAAGAAACTCATGGGACAACTAAACCTACCATCCTCTGCTACAATTTACTTGGATACACAAGTCATTATTTACACCGTTGAAGCTCACCCGAATTACTATTCGCTTCTCCAACCCTTGTGGCTGAAGTTTCAAACAGGTGAGATTGAACTTATGACCAGTGAATTGACGTTACTGGAAACCTTAGTTTTCCCTCTGAAAAATGCTAACACTATCTTAGTCAGTGACTACGAACAACTTTTATTATCCTCAGATATACAGCTAGTTCCCATCACTCAATCTGTACTGAGAACAGCAGCTAATTTAAGAGCTAATACCAATCTCAAAACCCCTGATGCTATTCATGCTGCAACAGCCATCAGTGAAGGTTGTACGCTGTTTCTCACCAATGACAATGGATTTCGTAATGTTCCCAATCTATCTGTTGTCATCCTGAGTGATGTTTTGGCATCATAATCATAGGCGATCGCATTCCCAAAATAATGCTATTCTTCTCTTTGGATATATCTGAAAACCTGTTCAACCGTCAGGTTGACTTCGGGGAAGGCAGATGACAAAATACGATTTCTGATAGGACTTACACACGGGTGGTCAGAAACCGGGTTTTTTACGAGAATACTTCGTTGAGGCCAGCAGAAACAGCTAAAAACCCGGTTTCTAACGTAGCCTACTGACTAAACTGTTGAGCGTAGTAGCCAGCATAGCGATCGCCCTTTTCCAGCAACTCCTCGTGCGTCCCTGATTCGACAATTCTGCCTTTTTCCAAAACTAAAATGCGATCGGCTCTCCGCACAGTAGCCAAGCGGTGCGCGATAATAAACACAGTGCGATCGCGCATCAATCTTTCCAGCGCTTCTTGCACTAAACCTTCGGATTCCGAATCCAGCGCCGATGTCGCTTCATCCAAAATCAATATTCTCGGATCGAGCAAAACTGCACGGGCGATCGCAATTCTTTGTTTTTGTCCCCCAGATAAATTTACACCCCTTTCTCCTACCCAAGTTTGATAGCCGTCAGGAAACTGACTAATAAATTGATGAGCGTTGGCAATCTCCGCAGCTTTTTGAACATCTTTCAGTTCATAATAAGATTGACCGAAAGCGATATTTTGAGCAATTGTACCCGAAAAAAGAATAGTTTCCTGCGGTACAATGCCGATTTGCCGCCGCAGAGTATTTAAGGTGACATCTTGAATATCAATACCATCAATTAAAATCTGTCCCGCTTGCGGATCGTAAAATCTGGGTAACAAGTTTACTAAAGTAGTTTTACCCGCACCGGATGCACCCACGAGGGCAATCATTTCTCCGGGCAGCACCAACAAACTCATATTTTGTAAAATCGGTGTCTCTGAGTTATAGGCAAAATTAATGTTGCGATATTCGACTTTGCCTGTAACATGGGGAAGTTCGATCGCCCCCGACTTTTCGACTACTGTCGGTTGAATTGCTAATAATTCAAAAATGCGATCGCTAGAAGCTTCTCCCTGCTTGAAATCGCCGTAATTAGCAGTGGTAATGGCGATCGGGTCAATTAAAAGTGCCACCCCTGCGATATAACTGATAAATTGAGTACCTGTGAGATTTCCTTGAGAAATTTGCCAACCTCCCAAGAAAAAGAGCAAAATTACGCTCATCGCTTCCAGAAAGCCAACTACAACGAACTGAAGTGCTTTTACTCTTTCTGACAAATACTTAGCGCGGCGGTTTTGTTCTGCTTCTTCTGCAAAGCGGGCAATTTCGTAGTCTTCAGCCACAAATGCTTTGATTAAACGAATGCCGCTGAATACTTCTGTCAGCAAAGCTGATAAATCAGAGATACGATTTTGACTTTGCCGCGAGTAACTTAGCAGTTTCTCCCCAAACCAACCAATTAAAATAGCCATCAGCGGTGCAATAATTAATGCACCTAAAGTTAATTGCCAGTTGAGATAAATCATATATCCCAGAACCGCAATTAGCTGCAAAACACAAGGGATAAATTGATGAAAAAATTTATTTACGACTTCGCCAATGCGGTCAATATCTTCGGTGAGGCGGTAGGATAAGTCTCCGGTTTTGGCAGTTTCAAAGTAGCCGATATTGAGTTTTTGCAGGTGGGAGTAGACTTTTTTGCGAATTTCTAAAGCAATAGTCAAAGCAGCTTTTGCCATCAGCGTATCTTGACCGTACTGGGCTGTACCGCGAAGTAGAAATATAATGGCGCTGAGTGCAGCAATTTGAGCGAACCCTTGTAAATCTCCTTTTCCTATAAATTTGGCTGTTTCGCCAACCAGCCACGCTATAATCGGCCAGAATATGGTAAATACTACGGTACAAGCTAATGCTTTACCGATGGTTTGTTTTTGGGGACGGAGGTAGGGTAAGATTTGCCAGTATGTCGATCGAGTTTTCAAGATATTTTGCCCTCGCAAATTCTGTTTTTGGGGATCTCTGCAAGAATATTCAAACTTCGATCCCCCCTAACCCCCCTTAATAAGGGGGGGACAAGATTATTATTCAAAGTCCCCCTTCTTAAGGGGGATTTAGGGGGATCTCTGCGTCACTCATTGCGTAAGTCATAGAGATATTGGAGCCAGAATATGATAACAGCGATCGGACAAATCTCAACAATCATTCTTCACCAAAAGCATCCGGGATACAAAGCCCCCGGATTAATCCGTGGGTTAATTGTCCAATTCTTCAATTCTAAAATCTAAAATCTAAAATCATTCTTGAGCGTCTGCATGAGTCGCTAGTACCTGAGCCCCCGCGACAACTTCGCCCCGAAAGGCGGCTGACTGTCCGGGTGCAAGAGTAACTGGTTGAGCGTAGATAAATCCGTTGTCAATTAAATTGCCTGACTCGTCCAAAACTTCATAATTGACTTTGACATTCTTGATTGTTTTGCAGCCTTGATTAAGCACTTGACCGCTAAAAAAGTTGCCGTCATAATTAGCCGCCGCAATTGACACTTTTGCAGCGATGTTGGAACCGGGAATGCAAGTTTGGGCAGTTCCCGAGGCTGGCTGTTTCTCGCACAATTTGCCCAAGTCTACTGTTTTGCCGTCGGGGGTTTTCATGTAGCAAAACGGCTCGTCAAGTGGTGAGTTTTGAGCAAGTGTATTTGTAGCTTCTGTAAGCAAAGGGCGAGCCGATATCGGCGAGATTAGCAAACTAGATAAAGCTACTGTTAAAGGTAAAATAATCATGTTTTTTTGCAAAAAGTTGTACATAATAATTCACATGATTTTTACGTTTGCATATCTCTATTTATGGTGCACCTTACGAGTAATTTAAATTTTTGGGCGGGCTAGAAGCCCACCCCACAAGAATTAGATGCACGGGCTAGGAGCAACGGCAAACAAGAATTAGATGCGACCCCTACGAGATTATCTAATACTCGGCTTCCTATTCCTAAGATTCTGCGCTCCGGGAACTTTCCGGCTGGGACGGCGACTGTTCAAACTGCTAGCAGTTCGAGCATTCAAAGCATTAGCAGGAGCTATCAAACCCAAATCTTGCAAAATTTCAACAGCCGCCCTTTGTCCAGTTTCGCAACCACCTTCCATGTAACCTTGATTTTCCAGCGAAGTGTGTTCCCCGGCAAAAAATAAGTTCCCAACTCGTTCGCCTTCAACGCCGTACATTTGCGTCCACTGTCCGACTAAATAGCAGGAATAAGAACCTTTAGAAAAGCGTTCTCCCGGCCAATAAGCACGCACAGCTTTGCCCGATCGCAAATTTCTCACTCCGGGAAAAACTCTTTCAAATTGGTTCAAAAATCTTTGTGCTTGGTCTTCTGGAGTTCCGGCACCGATCGACAAACCCTGCTTTCCTCCTGTAAAATTAGTAACTAAACCGTTAGGAGTAGGAGCAAAAGGCGTAGCTTCCCAGGTATTTTGGAATCCTAAATCGCTATAAACAGAAGCAGTCGATCGATAAGGTTCCCGCCAAATTCGGCTGCGGTAGCCGGTAATTAACTTAGAATTAGTACCGTAACCCAACTGCTCGATCGCCCTAAGCTTCGGTTGGGGCAAAGGTACGTTAATTTTAACGTCTCGCAGAGTGCTGAACGGCAAAGTTAACAAAACTCGCTCGTAAGTGCGCTCGAACGCGCTTAGTCCCGATCGCAAATTTACCCGATAGCGGCCATCCGGCAAAAGAGTAATCGCTTCCAAAACCGTCCCCGCCTCGATCGAACCAGACAATTGACCCGCCAAACGGTTGATAATTTGACTGTTGCCGCCGTCAATTTGATAACGCTCATCGCTGTTGCCATACAATTCAAAACTGCCAGGTTCAGAACCGATTAAAAACAGCAGATTTAACGCCGACTGTTCTTCAGGATCTCGACCGTATTCAGTCGTGTAAGCAATGCGGAGTAGCTGGCGGACAATCGTGCTAGTCTCAGCTTGGTCTACATATTCAGCGATCGAAAGATTGTCTAATCTTTCCGCTGCTTCTGTAAAATCTTGATAGCTAATTTCATCGCCAACCGCCTCCAAATCAGCAGTAATTTTACTCGCTAGTGGCGCAAATTCCGCGATTAATTGCTCAAGAGGAAATCGTCGCCCTTCAAAGAAAAAAGTATCCTTCACCAATCCACTCTGCACTTGGGCTAAGTCGATCGCCTGCAAACCCAATTCCGTCGCCAGCGAGATTAAATTAGTGTGGCCGGTGTCAATAAATTCTCCCCCCAGATCCGCCGGAATCAGCGTTCCAGCCACCTTGGGAATAGTGCGAATCCGCCCCCCCACGCGATTCGTTGCCTCGATTATATCGGCGCGCACGCCCGCTTGGCGCAAGCGATAAGCCGCCGTCAAACCCGCAATCCCCGCACCCACAACCAAAATGGGCGATCGTCCGCCCTGTTGAGCAAAAGCTCCCCCTCCCTCCCTGGTAAAAGTCGCAGCAGCGGCAGCCCCCGCAGCAGCTAAACCCCCGTGCAGCAACTGGCGACGAGATATGGCAGAATTAGGAATGCGATCTGTCAGCATCCCCAGCAGTTCATCAGCCGGAATGCCCGTTTCCCTTGATTTCTGGGCAATACTAGCAGCGCGGCGCAGCATAGCCATCAGTGCAGACTTAGCCATAGTTAAGACATCCTCACAAAACAAAACTTTGATGTAAACTGGATTCTCGATCGTGCAATTTCCAGACTAAAGTCCAGAGAGATTTTTTTAATAATGCTAACCCTCAGAACACTGTTCGACAGCAAATTTTATCTCGAAAACAACTCAGATGTCGCCGTAGCAGTTGCCAGAGGCACGGTATCGAGTCCCTTCGATCACTACCGAAAAATTGGCAAATTTGAAAATCGCGACCCGAATGCCCTGTTCGACGCCAGCTATTATTTAGACACCAATACAGATGTAGCGGTATCAGCCAAACTCAATGGCTTTTCAGTCGCAGATCACTTTATCAGATTCGGTCAATTTGAACGACGCAACCCCAACCCTTTCTTCGATGTTGGTTTCTATTTAGCAAGCAACCCAGATGTTCAGACAGCAGTCCAAACAAATCAATTTACCCCTTTTGAACACTACTTCAAAGCCGGTCAATTAGAAAACCGCAAAGCCAGCGTTTTCTTCGATCCCAGCTTTTATCTAGAAAAATATCCCCTGGTAGCAGCCGCAGTCCAAAACGGCGCAGTTAAAAGTGCGATCGACCATTACATTCAATTCGGTCTACAAGAAGGACTGTTGAGCACTCTCCCCGATCCCTCAGACAATTTGAACGCAGCAAAAAGCCTGGGCATTCTCACAGAAATTCAAACTGCCAGCGATTTTGTGGGAGATGCTGAACCAGCCGACATTTACAGTTTCATCCTCAATACTCCCAGCCTTTTCAGTGTAACTGTTGACGGCTTGAGCGCAGATGTTGATGTTGAATTAATTCAAGATCTTAACGGCAACGGCGCAGTTGGATTAGACGATCTTATTGCTTCGTCTAACAATTTAGGCACGGCTTCAGAAACAATTGTCAGCAATGGGCCTTTACCTGCGGGGACTTATTTTGTCCGCGTTTCTCAATTTCAAGGCGATACAAATTATGACTTGAGATTGCTAGCAGCTCCTTCTCCCACTCCGCTTGTATGACAGGATGGCTTACAGTCGAAGGCAGCCCAAATTTGAAGGTGGAAGACAGAAGGCAGAATTAAAGAAAAATTTATCATTCCCTAATTCTGCTGGTTTGTCAGTTAGATGTTGTCCGGTTAATTGCTTATAATAGAATTGTTTGTTGTCAGCTTTTTAAGAGAATAAAGGATTGAAGTCCTCACTACAAACTTAATTATATTTTTTTGACCGGACTTGATATTAAAACAAACAATTCTCTCTTCATTCTTCCATCTTTCATTTTCCTTAAAGCCGATGTTTCACTTATTAGTTTCTTACCCCCTGGGAGAGGGCAAAGATTGAACAGGTGTCGGAGGCCAATTAGAGCGACTTCTGGTGAGAGTAGTAGACACCAAAGCATAGCCTAAAATAGCAGGAAGGACGATCGCACTCAGAAACACGATCGTCACCGCCCAACTCATCGTATTCGAGATCGGGCCGTAATGAGTGCGGTAAGGGTCAAAGGTTGGTAAATTAGGCCTCGGCGCGTCCCGCAGCGCGATCGGACGTTTGAACCGCACCCGCCTGTCGTCTAGCTTTTCGAGCAAAATCCAGCCAACTTCCGCCTCTTCCCGGCATAGCTTGTGAAAAATCGCAGGATTGCGGAACAAATCGTTGCTAGCCCGCACAATCTTGTACTCCCAAACCGTCAAATCAACAGCATTAGGTTCAGATTTGGGATTGCCCTTGGCTGGCGCATTTTCAGGCGCATTAAAATTATCCTCTTGAGATTCGTACCTAGTCAAAACTTCCTCCTCCTCATCGCATTTTTGCCCCGCATCCCATTGCTCGTGGCTCACCAAAAGACCCACAAGCGCAGTCTCCAAGCCGAGACTGCCAATCATCAAACTCCAAATCAGAATTTCCACCATAAAAGGAGTTAAAAGTTAAAAATCAAAAACTCAAAAGACTCGCTTTTAACTTTCAATCTTTAATTTTTAAATAGCCTTCTACCACACAATCTGCACCCACCGCGCGCCAAGAAACCCGCTCTAAAGTCAAAGCCTCAGTCATTGCCGAAAAGCCCAAATCTCCCACAGGAGTTGGAGCTCCTTGGCCACCGACAATTTTAGGAGCAATAAAAGCCATAATTTTTTGAACTGCACCCTCAGTAATTGCCTGAGCCGCCAAAGTGCCACCGCACTCCCAGAGTACAGAAAGAAAAGATCGATCGTACAAATAAGCCATAACATTAGTCGGTGTCAGAGGCGAGAGCTCCACAACTTCCACCCCTTTGGCAATCAAAAATTCCTGAAATTCCGGGTTAACCCCAGGCTCAGTCAGCACCAAAGTAGCCGCCACAGAGGTTTCCCACAACCAAGCAGACTTCGGCAAATCCAAAGTGCGGCTCATCACCACCCGCAGAGGATTATTCCTATCAGGCTTGTGACTCGTCAGTAGGGGATTGTCCAGACGCACCGTATTTCCCCCAACAATCACAGCATCGCAGCCGACGCGCACCCGGTGAACCTCGCTCCGAGCCTCCTCGCCTGTCACCCAAGCGCTGTGGCCGCTACTGGTAGCAATTTTACCGTCCAAAGTCATTGCATATTTCAAAATTCCAAAAGGCCGGCGGTGCAAAATCCGGTGCACAAACGCCTCGTTGAGTTTCTGGCAAGCTTCCCCTTCCACTCCCGCCACCACTTCAATGCCAGCCTCTCGCAACCGGGCTAGCCCACTTCCAGCTACCAAAGGATTCGGATCGACCATGCCAGCCACTACTTTTGCCACCTTGGCCTTAACTAAAGCTTCGGAACAGGGGGGAGTCCGGCCGTAGTGGTTGCAGGGTTCCAGGTTCACGTAGACGGTCGCTCCTTCGGCGAGTTCCCCCGCTTCTCGGAGCGCAAAAACTTCGGCGTGAGGTTGACCGGCACCGGGATGAAACCCTTCGCCGACAATCTTGCCGTCTCGGACAATTACAGAACCGACAAGGGGGTTGGGTGCGGTTTTGCCGAGAGCACGGCGAGCCAATTCTATGCAGCGGCGCATCATGGCTCGATCGAACTCTTGAACTTCGCTGTTTTCCAGTTGTTTTGTACCTTGCTGCTGTCCGTTAGTTAAGCTGGCGATCGCTTTAGCGTGCGCCGGAAAAGTTTCCATAGGATTTTGGTATTATATCTATCCCTGAGTGTACTGAACTTTGATGCTAATTTTGGCTGCGATCCGACGATCGATTGCGGCTGGGGCAAACTGTACGTTACCAGGAGTGAAGGGCAATTTAGGGCATCGATCCGGCACGCCCGATCGAATAGCTTTAACATGAGTAAAGAATAGCAGGCGCTTGAGAAAACAATGAGTCAGGACATGAAGCGGGAATTTGCCAGCCGCGACGAATTAATTGCCTACGTGCGTGAACAGTTCCCCGAAGCCGCCGCCCAGGATAGTAACGTACCCCCAACCCCAGGCGGGCGCAAAGCAGCCGAGACAGCCCTGCAACAAATTGACCTCGGCAAATACGCCTCAACCCGCAATTTCCTCAACGGTGCGGTAACGCGCTTGTCGCCCTATTTGCGCTACGGAGTTTTGAGTCTTGCGGAAGTCCGGGATGCCGTACTGGAGAAGGTTCGGCATCCAGAAGAGGCCGTAAAACTCGTCAACGAGTTGGGTTGGCGGGATTATTGGCAGCGACTGTACGCCGAATTGGGCAACGGGATTTGGCAAGACCGGGAACCCTACAAAACTGGTTACACTGCTAAAGATTACAGCGAAACTCTGCCACAGGATGTCGTCGAGGGCACGACTGGTTTGGTTTGCATCGACAGTTTCAGCCGCGAGTTGCGAGAAACTGGTTATTTGCACAATCACCAGCGGATGTGGACTGCCGCTTATCTCGTACACTGGCGCCGCGTGCGTTGGCAAGCCGGAGCTCGCTGGTTTTTACAACATTTGCTAGATGGAGATCCGGCGAGCAATAATCTTTCTTGGCAGTGGGTAGCGAGCACTTTTAGTCACAAACCTTATTTTTTTAATCGGGAAAATTTGGAGCGTTACACTAAGGCGGTTTATTGTCGCGATTGTCCTCTGTATGGGCAATGCGATTTTGAGGGAACTTACGAATATTTGGAAGGGAAGTTGTTTCCTAATGGAGAAAAGGTCGATCGTAGTGGCGGTTCTAAAAGTTGGCAAGGCTCTAAAAAAGGTAGCAGAAATTAAAAATTCATTAGTCATTAGTCATTAGTCATTAGTCATTAGTCCAATAGTCCGGACAGTTTTCAATCACTAACGGCAGAATGAGGGTTTCAGCCTTCTCAGTGAGGTCAAATACTAACGGTAGAATGAGGGTTTCAGCCTCGGCCTCAAAAACTGTCCGGAGTATTGTTAGTCATTAGTCATTAGTTATCAACAGTCAACAGTCAACAGTCAACAGTCAACAGTCAACAGTTAACAGTTAACAGTCAACAGTTAACAGTCAACAGTCAACAATTACTAATTTATGAACAATCCGATTATTTGGCTGCACGGTGACTGCTTGAGTCCTGAAGGCCCGGCTTTTCAAGCGCACCCACAGGCACCGGCAATCTGGGTTTGGGATGATGCGCTCATTGATGAATGGCAGTTGAGTCTCAAACGAATGGTGTTTATTTACGAATGTTTGCTGGAGTTGCCGGTAGTTATTCGGCGGGGTGATGTGGCTGCAGAAGTTATCGCTTTTGCGATCGAATCCGGCGCGAATCAAGTGGTAACTGCGGAAAGTCCCAGTCCTCGGTTTCAGGATATTTGCCGGGAAATTAAGCGATCGCACCCAGTAGAAGTTTTGCCACCCGAACCCTTTGTCCGCTACGATGGTTACATTGATTTGAAGCGTTTTTCTCGCTATTGGCGCGTCGCTGAAAAATATGTTTTCTAATTGTAATTGGAAATTGGAAATTGGAAATTGAAAATTGAAAATTGGAAATTGAAAAGAGGTGTTCTTTTCTCTTCTTCCCTCTTCCTTCTTCCTTCTTCCCTCTTCCTTCTTCCCTCTTCCTTCTTCCTTCTTCCTTCAACTCCCCTTCAAACGCTCCAACAGCCATTGAAATCTCGATGCCGCCAAATCGGGATTTTCGACATTTTCCGGGATAGCGCCCTCGTCGTCGGGTTCTTGATATATTAAACCATCACTATCATCGCCAAAACGTTTGACTGTACCCCGCAGTCTCGACGACAGAAATTTGGTAATCGCCCGATAAAACCGCAGGGAAAAAAGCACGTCTTTCTCTAGTTTTTCAGTTAGCAGCCGCCGGGGAATTGACAGGATGAGGCACTCTTCAATTGCCGTGACGCTAGCAGAAGGAAGCCTCCCGTCTACAAAAGACATTTCGCCCAAAACTTCCCCGGAAATAATTTTTCCAATTTCTTTGTCGCCCAAAGATGATACAGAAACGCTCAAAGTTCCCTCCAGAACTATGTACAGGGCGTCTAAGGGCTTACCTTCGGTGATCAGGGTTGTGCCGGGGAGGACTTGGGTGCGGGTGCCGTTGGCGAGCATCCAATCGATGTCGCGATCGCTCAATTCGCCTAATATGACTAGAACTTTGCTCATAAAGTCAGGTTGAGATGAGATAATTTGTATTTTTTTACTTGTTTAGTTGCGTGCTGTTGTGAGATGGTCAGACCCTGAGCGAAAGCGAAGGCTAAACTTTACAAATAGAACACTAAATTTTACACAATTTTCATAAAATTCCGTAATTTTTACACGATCGACCCACAAATATTTCTCGGATCGGTGGTATTATTCTACATTAATTGTCATGGACTGTGCAGCAGCCGATCGCGTTGTATTAACTGCACTTGCGGTGGACGGCGGGGCTGCCAAAACAGTTTTGAAAGCTTGTTGTCTCTTGGTTTCGAGCTGGTGCGCCCTCAAAAACCGGATTTTTCCGGCGTGGCTGCGAGTGCAGCGCCCCCAAGTACAGTCTTGTAGAATGCAAGCCAGACGCGCGATCGACCCATCAATTAAACAGGATTAAGAATGGAATCATCCCTAGGATTGATTTTTACCCGATCGATCTGTAAATTAAAATTAGCCTCTAAACCCGCCGTCCGTTCTTGAATCTAATCAGCTTGAGAGTTGACTATTCAACGGTAAAATGGCAATCTAGGAACAACACAACTCATATTTGTGTCTTTTTTGAGCAAAGCTCTCGACGGTCGCCCTCAAACACTTACACTTTTAACACACCCTTCATTGAGGAGTTTCTATGAATAGTCTATTTTCCAAGTCTACTTTTGCGTTAATAAATCTTGCAGCTTTAGCTGTTTGTTGCAGTAGTATGTCAGCGAAAGCTGAAACTGGCAACTTGCCCGATGTCGCTACAACTGCAACAATAGCCGCTCAAAATATTGACCAAATTTCTGAGCCGACGGCAACTTCAGCAGTTAAACCCGACGCAGAAACAACGGCTAGTAATAAAAAAATTGATTCAATCAGTTGGAGCGAACTAACAGAAGCGGCAGAGCCAGCAGCCTCTGAACAGACAGCCAACTTGCAAGTATCTATTGCTGCACCTGAAAAATCGGAAGCAGCAACATCTGAAATTGCTGAGACTGAAACAGCGCCAAATACATCCATTGCTGCCGAGACCCAAAAGTCGGAAGAAACCGCTAAAATTGCTGATAATGATGTCAAAGTGCACTCAACAGTCGAGACTGCCAAAAAGAGCGATCGACCTACCTCCATTGTTGCCCAAAGCAATAATCTTGAAGTAACAGCAACGAAGGAAGAAAAAGAAGTCCAAACAGCACAAGAATTGTTGAGCAATCCTGTCAGCACTTCCGCCTCAGCTTTGACAAACCAACCCAAAGTTGCTGAAAAACCTGCAACTGTCTCGGAACCAACTGAAAAAGTGGCTCAGGGAACTCAAATTCGACCAGGCCGAGCTACCCGTTCTGGACCCAGCTACATCGGCATTGGCGGCAATCTAGGTTTTGGCGGAGATTCAGCTTTAGGCGACGGTTCATTTGCCATTATTAGCAAAATCGGTTTGACAAACAATTTGTCGGTGAGACCGACTGTTTTGTTCCAGGACGACTTAGCTTTTCTAGTTCCCGTTACCTTCGATTTTGTATCTCAAAATACCGTCGAAGTCACCGAGGATTTTGTGATTACTGCTGCTCCTTATGCAGGTGCTGGCGTGATAATTTCTACCGGGGATGACGGTACTTTGGGCTTCCTGATTTCGGGGGGTGTAGATGTGCCGCTGACGAGAAATTTTACAGCAACAGCGGGACTGAATGTTGGTTTTGTAGACGGAGCTGAAGTGGGATTGTTAGTCGGTGTCGGCTATACGTTCCCGAATATTGCCCGGTAGTGTTGCTGTTTGAGCAAACGCAGGACAAATAAATAGGCGCGGGGTTGGCTGTCGGAATACAGTCAACCCTTTTTGATGATGGAAAATTTGCCTATGCGATCAATGTAGGGTGCGCCATAAGCACAGACCGGTAATGTAGGTTGCGTCATCAGCACAGAGCGCCGATATTGATTTTTGTGAAAGATATAATGATGGTGCGATCGTACTTTCTCACCAACCACCCGAAAAAACCGTGACCAAAACAGAAATCTTAGCAGCACTCAAAAATCTGACAGCAGAAGAACGCCTAGAAATTATCGAAACAGCTTCGCGGATGATGCGCGAAGAAATAGAAGAAAAAGCCCAGCGTAAAGTTGAGCGAAAGCAGAAACTCAGAGCTGCAGCAGAAGCAGCAGTAAAAGATTATATGCCGGGAGGTGCTTTACATGATTTGTGGTCGGCTGACAGCGAACCCTATTTTGAATCCGAGGAAGAATACCTGAACGCAGGGATAAAAACTAATGCGTAGAGGTGAAATCTGGCTGGTTGCGCTTGAACCTACTGTGGGCGCCGAAATCGGCAAAACCCGTCCGGTAGTAATTGTCAGCGATGAAACGGTGGGAATTTTGCTGCTTGAAGTTATTGTTCCTATCACTGACTGGAAAGAGCGATACACCGAGAGAAATTGGATGGTTCGACTAGAACCGAGTGGCGAAAATGGCTTGACTAAAGTCTCCGCCGCCGACGCTTTTCAAGTCCGTTCCGTTTCCCAACAAAGATTTGTCCGACAACTCGGAACCCTGTCCGAGACAATTATGGAAGAAATTGCAGAAGCACTGACAATTGTTCTGGATCTAGATTGAATAACTAGGCAACAGCGTACAAATAGTGTTATTTATAGATAGATTGTATGGCGCGATGGCCTAAATGATTCCTATACAACTTACACTCAAAAATTTTCTCAGCTATCGCGAAGCTGCTTTAGACTTTCGCGGCTTGCACACTGCTTGCATTTGCGGGCCTAACGGTGCTGGCAAATCCTCCCTCTTAGAAGCCATATCCTGGGCACTTTGGGGCTGTTGTCGTAGCGATACAGAAGACGATATCATCCATATCGGCGAAACAGATGTCCGCGTTGATTTCACTTTCTCGACCGGCGGCCAAATCTACCGGGTGATTCGCAACCGTCGGCGCGGACAATCGGGAAGTTTGGAATTTCAAGTCAGCTTGAATTCGGCCGAGAGTGAGGAAAAACTTAATTTTCGCACGCTCACAGACAAAGGTCTGAGAACAACTCAGCAAAAAATCCTCGAACACATCAAACTAGATTACGATACCTTCATCAACTCGGCGTATTTGCGGCAGGGGCGAGCTGATGAATTTATGCTCAAAAAGCCGATCGAACGCAAACAAGTTTTAGCCAACCTGCTCAAGCTCGACTCCTACGATACTTTATCCGACCAAGCCAAGGATACCTCCAAACAATTTAAAGCTCAAGTCGAAGTGCTCAAACAGAGTTTGCTAACCGTACAAGAGCAACTGCAACAAAAAGAGACGATCGCCTCCGAACAAACTCAATTGCAGCAAGCAACCGATTTGCTTCAGCAGCAGCAGCAAGCCGACACAACCGAGTTACAGCAACTGCAACTCCAGCACCACAACCGCCAAACTTGGCAAAAACTCCTCGCCGGCCACCAGCAACAGCACTACAATATCACTCAAGAATGCCGCCGCTTGCAGCAGGAACTCAACGCAGCCAAACAGCAGCAAAATGAGCTGCAAGCCCTCCTACAACAAGAAAAGGAAATAACAGCAGGCATCGCGTATTTCCAAAGCTTGCAAGCCACAGAAGAAACTCTGGCTGGCAAATTCAAGGTTAATCAACAAGCCCAAAATCAGCGTCAGCAGTTGCAAGAACAGCAACGGCAAGAACTGAGCTTTTTGCAAAGCAAAATTCAGCAGTTGCAAGCTCAATTAGATGTTTTAGAACAGGAAGAAAAAGATGTTCTGGAAATTCTCAAACAGCAGCCGGAGGTTGACAAAGGACTCGCACAGTTGCAAGCAGTTCGATCGCGCCTCAACGAACTAGAGCAACTGCAATTGCAAGTTTCGCCGCTGCTACAACAGCAGCAGCAAAAGCAACAAAAGCTCGATCGCGCCCGCGCCGGTTTAACCGCCCGCTTAGACGAAATCAACCGACAGGTGCAAGTTCAGCAGCAGCAGCGACAGCCGCAATTACAGCAGGAAATCTCGGCCATCGGCAATCAAATTTTGCAGTTGGAAAACAAGCGAGTTTATCAGCAGCGAGTCCGCGAAAAAGGTCAAGAAAGGCACGACTTTCTGGGAAACCTGCAAGCCAAAAGCCGCGACTATCAAACCAGACTCGCCGAGCTCGACCAAAAACTGCAACTGCTGCGGAAACATGAAGGAGAAAAAACCGCAGGCGAAGGTCAAGCCTCGAATTTTGCGGAAAACGAGCCATCGAATTCGCCTTTAATGGTGCGGGATGCAAATTTTGGCAATTGTCCTTTGTGCGATCGGCCTTTAGACGAACACTACTGGAATTTGGTAGTCACAAAACACCACTCCCAACAGCAGGAAATCTGGAACCAACTGTGGGTTGTCCGCGAACAGTTGGCCGTCTCTGAGCGCGAAATTCAAGTTCTCAGACATGAATACCGCGAACTAGAAGAGGAATTAGCGCCCTACCAAGAATTGCGGGAACGCCGCAGTCATTTACAAGCACAATTAGATAGCCTGGGCCAAGACGAAAACCGACTGCAAAGTATGCGTCAAGACGCGGCAGAAATCGAGCGGTTGTTACGCACCGGCGAGTATGCAGCCGAGGATTTGGGCGAACTCCAGCAAATCGAACAGCAACTGCAACAGCTCAATTATAGCGATCGCAGCCACTCCCTCGCCCGCAGCGATGAAAAGCGCTTGCGGTGGGCGGAAATTAAGCAAGCTCAAATCAAAGATGCTCAGCAGAAACTGAATAAAATTAATGCCCGCCGCCCGGATTTTCAAACTCAATTAGCCACCGTACAGCAACAGTTAGAACAGCAAAAAAATAGCTCGGAAATACAGCAGCAAATTCTGTCTTTAGATAGATACATTGCGGAAATTGGCTATAATTTGGAACAGCACGAACACGTCCGCAGCGAAATGCGCCGATCGCAGTTTTGGATTGCGCGCGCCGAAAAATTGCGATCGGCAACTGTGCAGTACCCGCAAGTGCAGCAGCGGGTTAATGAAATAGCAAATTCCATCGCAGTGCGCGATCGAGATTTGCAAGCTGTCAGTGCTCAAACTTCCGCGATGAACCAGCAATTGCAAGAACATCCCGATCCCACAGCCAGAATAAGTGCGATCGAACAGCAAATCAGTCGCCGCCGCCAGCAGCTAGACCAACATTTAGGAAGTCTCGGACGCCTCCAGCAGCAGCAGCAAAATCTGGAAAATCTGCAAGTTCAGCTAGTAGCTCAAAAAGAGCAAATGCAAGTTGCCAAACGCCAGCAGCGAGTTTATCAAGAGTTGGGTCAAGCATTTGGTAAAAATGGCATTCAAGCTTTAATGATTGAAAATGTTTTGCCTCAACTTGAAGCTGAAACAAATCAGATATTGTCGAGATTGAGCGCGAATCAATTGCACGTTCAATTTATTACTCAGCGGGCTGCTGCTTCTAAAAAAGCAACTAAATTGATTGACACTTTAGACATTTTAATTGCTGATGCTCGCGGTACTCGCGCCTACGAAACTTACTCGGGCGGTGAAGCTTTTCGGATTAATTTTGCGATTCGGCTGGCGCTGGCGAGACTGCTGTCTCAGCGGGCGGGAACGGCTTTACAAATGTTGATTATTGATGAGGGGTTCGGGACTCAGGATGCTGAAGGTTGCGATCGGCTGATTGCTGCAATTAATGCGATCGCCTCCGACTTCGCCTGCATCCTCACCGTTACCCATATGCCCCACCTGAAAGAAGCTTTTCAAGCCAGGATTGAAGTAAGCAAAACTGCTCAGGGTTCTTGCATCAACTTGTCCATTTAAAAGGGTTGGCGAGCCGGATGGAAGGAGGAGAAGAAAAAAAGTTCAACATATCAGTATTTTCACCTTCTATTTTCTGTGGGCATTCGGTATTTTTACCTTCTGTTTTCTGGATAAGTGCCTAATGCCTTCGGTGATACTAATTTCCCAAAAGAAGCAACTGTACACCCATCATCCAAACCATGATGGAATCAGTCATTGCCAATCCAAAATCTAACATCTAAAATGGTATTAGTCGTCTCCCTCGCCGACTTTTTTGGGCTGCTGACTTTGTTAACAAAGCTAAATTAAAAATAAGATTATAGAATAAGAATAGCTTAAGGTGTGTAGAATTTTTTATTCTTCTGTCCGCTCCGCAGGAGCGTGAATATTGCTACAGATGACAACAGACTCTTTCAACCTGTCTCTCCTAGAGCGGGCGATCGCAGCGTCGAGCAACAGCATCCTCATCGCCGATGCTCGCAGGCCTGACATACCTATTATCTACTGCAATCCTGCTTTTGAGAAACTGACCGGTTACAGTGCCCAAGAAGTTATTGGACGCAACTGCCGGTTTTTGCAGGGCCCCGATACCGATCAGGCCGAATTAGACAAACTTCGCAGCAGTTTACGATCGGGAACGGAAATTCAGGTAGTTCTCAAAAATTACCGCAAGGATAAAACTCCTTTTTGGAATGAATTAATGGTTTCCCCCATCTTAGACAATGAGGGAAAATTAACTCATTTTATCGGAGTTCAGAACGATATTAGCAAAAGAGTAGCCGCCGAAACAGCGAGGGAAGAAAGCGAAGAAAGATTGCGGGCGATCGCCACTGTGACTCCCATTCCTATGTCAATTACGCGCATAGAAGATAGCGTTATTTTGTATGCAAATCCTGCCCTCGGAGCAAGTTTAGGTTTGAGTCATGAACAACTTATCGGGCGCAAAAAAATTGCACTTTATGCCAATATCAATGACCGCCGTCAATTGATAGGATTAGTCAAACAAAACGGCTTTAGCGACAGCGAAGAAATCTGCCTCAAGAAAGGAAATGGCAGTTTTTTTTGGGTAAAAATGTCGATGCGAGCGATTAATTTTAATGGCGAAGCCGCAATTTTATCGGCATTTCACGATATTACCGATCGCGTAGAAGTAGAGACCGCACTACGGCAAAGCGAAGCTAGGTTTCAAAAACTAGCCGCCAACGTTCCTGGGATGATTTATCAATTTCAGTTAGCAGCAGACGGCACTATGTCATTCCCCTACGTCAGTTCCGGCTGCCGGGAACTCTGGGAATTAGAGCCAGATGTACTCCAAAACTCAGCTATTCCCGCGATCGAAATGATTCATCCAGACGATGCGCCAAGCTTCCAGGAATCTGTTGGTATCTCAGCTAAAACTTTAGAGCCTTGGCGGTGGGAAGGCAGATTTGTTTTTCCGGGCGATCGGATTAAGTGGATTAGCGGAGCTTCCCGGCCAGAACAGGGCGAAAAAGGTGACATTATTTGGGACGGCGTGTTGATTGACATTAGCGATCGCAAACTTGCAGAATCAGCACTGATCCAAAGCGAAGCCAGATTCCAAAAAATGGCCGCCAACGTGCCGGGAATGATTTATCAATACTTGCTGCATCCCGACGGTTCCGATGAATTCATTTATGTAAGTTCAGGCTGTTGGGAACTCTACGAATTAGAGCCAGAAAAAATTCAAGAAAACTCCGGTTTAATGTGGTCAATGGTGCATCCAGAAGACCTAAAACCCATGTTAGAATCAATCACAATTTCCGGGAAAACTTTAAAACCTTGGATATATGAAGGGCGGATCGTAACCGGATCGGGAAAACTGAAATGGATTCGCGGCATCGCCCGCCCCGAAGCGCAGCCTGGGGGCGATATACTGTGGGAAGGGGTGACAATCGACATCAGCGATCGCAAGCTAGCAGAAATCGCCCTCAGCGAGTCAAAAATCGCCCTGCAACAAGCCAATCAAGAACTAGAAAAGCGCGTCCTAGAACGCACGGAAGCCTTGGAAACATCCCAAAAAATGCTGTGGTTAGTAATCAATAACATTCCTCAGTTAATTGCCTGGAAAGATCGAGATTTAGTTTACTTGGGAGGCAACAAAAACTTTGCCAAAGTCGCAGGTTTCAATCACCCCAGTGACATCGCTGGTCTCACCGACTTCGATATGCCCTGGAAGCCGGAAGAAACAGAATTTTTTCGATCCTGCGACCGCCGCATCATGACAACCAACACCCCTGAATATCACATCATAGAATTCAAAATGCAAGCCGATGGCACCCAGCGCTATCTGGATACAAATAAAATACCTTTACACGACAATTCAGGCAATGTTGTCGGCATTTTGTCTACGTTTGAAGATATCACAGATAGGCTTTTCCTAACAGCTAAAGTCCGGGCCAGCGAGGAACTATTTCGCACAATTTTTGAAGATGCACCCATCGCTATCTACTTAGCTAATTTAGACGATAACAAGTTAGTACGAGTCAATAAAACTTACTGCGAAATGCTGGGATATACTGCAGCAGAATTGCTCGCCCAAACATCTATTGAACTTGGGCATCCCGAAGATTCACCCAAAAATCTCCAAGTTGCTGATTCTCTTAAGCGGGGAGAAATTACTCACTATCAAATTGAACTCCGCCAGATTACCGCTACAGGTAAAATTGTTTGGGTAAACGTGACAGCTACTTTGATTCGAGACGGTGAAGGACAACCTATTTACAACTTAGGGATGATTGAAAATATAACCAATCGCAAAATTTCCGCCGCCGCACTCCAAGCTTCTGAATCTCAATTAAGAAAACAAGCCGCCCAATTGCAAGAAGCTTACGAACAACTACAAAACGCTCAAATCCAATTAGTTCAATCCGAAAAAATGTCGAGTCTCGGTCAGATGGTGGCTGGGATTGCCCACGAAATCAACAATCCGGCAACTTTTATTAACGGCAATATTTCTCATACCTACAACTATTTTCACGATTTAATTGAACTGTTAAGTCTCTACCAGGAATGCTATCCGTCCCCAGTACCTCAGATTTCTGAAAAAGTTAAGGACTTAGAGTTAGACTTTCTCAAGGAAGACTTGCCAAAAATGCTTAATTCCATGAGAGTAGGAGTAGAAAGAATCAGTAATATTGTGTTGTCGCTGCGGAACTTTTCGCGACTGGATGAATCAGAAATGAAGTTGGTAGACGTTCATGAAGGGATTGACAGTACACTATTAATTTTGCAGCACAGATTGCATCAGGCAAGTATAAAAAGTGGGATTGAAATTATTAAAGAATACGGAAAAACATCCAAAATTTACTGTTGTGCGGGTCAGTTGAACCAGGTATTTCTAAATATTATCAGCAATGCGATCGATGCTCTCGAAAACCAACCGGAACCTCGGACGATCGTGATTCGCACCCTCATGAAAAAAGCTGGGTTGAAAAGCCACAGTAAAAACCAGCTCAGTGATTGCGATCGCATTGTAATTTGCATCGCCGACAGTGGCCCGGGAATGAGCGAAGAGGTTCGCAAGCGGCTATTTGACCCGTTCTTCACCACCAAGCCCGTAGGGGCTGGAACCGGCTTAGGATTATCCATCAGCCATCAGATTGTGGTAGAAAAACATAAGGGAAGCCTGCAGTGCATCTCAGCGCCCGGACAGGGAGCGGAATTCTGGATTGAAATCCCCTGCTGAGCGATCGTCCATTAATCTAAAAGTTTAAATATCTAACTTTTAATTCCCAATTGCCGTCGGTGCTTGAGTTATCAGGGTTTTGAATTAACCGCACTCAGAGACCGGAACAAATCGCACTCAGCGGTGTGCTAATCTGCTGCCCTTATTCGCTAGGCAATTATGCTGAAAAAACTACCTTTATCCTGGTCTCGCTACATTCCAGCCGGGTTGACGCTGGCTTTGGGTGTCGGGCTGTCGGCCCTGGCATTCGCCTTGGTTTGGGACTGGGAAGACAAGCGCCGCGACTACGAAATGCACCGCCGCATCGACGATATTTCGATCGGCATCGAACGCCAGCTCAACTCCGACTTAGATACTGTTCTCGCCCTCAGCGACTACATGAAAGCCTTCAGCGCCGTCGAGCGTTCCTCTTTTGCGAGGTTTGTCACCCGTCCCCTATCCGTCCACCCCAGCCTGCAACTCCTGGCTTGGGCCCCCCGCGTCCCCAATTCGCAGCGGCGCAACTACGAAACCAAAGCTAGAACCGAAACAGAACCCAGCTTCGAGATTACAGAACGCGGCCCGCGAGGAGAACTCCGCAAGGCCCTCCAGCGTTCCGAATACTTCCCGGCTTTCTACGTCGAACCACCAGCCGGAAACGAGACAGTATTAGGCTTTGACCTCGCCTCCCACCCAGAAATCCGCGCCGCGCTCGATCGAGGGCGCGATACAGGAGAAATGATTGTCACCAACTACATCGGCTTAACTCAGGGCACTTCCCCGGAACAGGGTCTTTTGGCAATAGTTCCGATTTACGAAAACAGCAGTAACCCGACTACCCTGGAATCCCGTCGCCAATTGCTACAAGGATTTGTTCTGGGCGTATTTCGAGGCAAAGATATTTTCCAAACCTCTTTAAAAGGACGCAATACCGACTACCTCAATATTTATCTCGTTAGCGAGGCTCCAGACAAGCCACAAGCAGCGCCACTGTTACCGCAAAGGGCCAACCAGGTTCTCAAAAATCTCCCTGCTGAGAGGCAAATTCAGCAATTTGCGGTGCAGTTCCAATCCGCGAGCCAACAAGTGCTTCCAGCATCAGCCACTGCTGACCGATCCCTGATGCAAAACTGCCCGATTCTTGACAATCCAGGCCCGAACTATACAGCTTGCAGAAGGCGGCTGAAAATTAGCGGCCGCCAGTGGTCTATGTACGTGTCAGCAACACCGGAAATTCGCAGGCTTCGCAAGCACTGGCGCTCTTGGGGAACTCTGACGATGGGGATGCTGTGGACTCTGATTCCGGTGACATATATGCTGACATCTTTGAGCCGCACCGCCCAAATCGAAAAGCTAGCCCGAGAAAGAATTCGCCAAGCCGAACAGTTGCAGGCTGCTTACCTACAATTGGAACTCGAACAAGCTAAATCCGAGCAACTGCTGCTGAACGTTTTGCCTGCTGCGATCGCCCTGCGTTTGAAGGACAATGAACACAATATCGCCGAAAGTTTTGCGGAAGTAACTGTGATGTTTGCCGACATTGTGGGGTTTACAGAGCTTTCGTCGAGAATTTCAGCGACGGCGGTGGTGGAAGTGCTCAACGATATTTTTTCGGCTTTTGACCACTTGGCCGATCGCCACGGTTTGGAGAAAATTAAGACGATTGGTGACGCTTACATGGTTGTCGGCGGTTTGCCTACAGCCAGAGAGGATCACGCCGAGGCGGTTGCGAACATGGCGATCGATATGCTGCACGAAATTAGGCTGCTGAGTTTAGAACATTCGGAACCTTTCAGCATTCGGATCGGGATTAGCAGTGGCCCTGTCGTTGCCGGCGTTATCGGATTAAAAAAGTTTATTTACGACCTCTGGGGCGACACAGTAAATATTGCTTCGCGAATGGAATCCCACGGGATTACCGGCTGCATTCAAGTCACCGCCGAAACCTACGAGATATTAAAAGATAAATATACTTTTCAGAAGCGCGGCGCTATTCAAGTTAAGGGCAAGGGATACATGGTTACTTATTTGCTGACTGGGAAAAAAGATTATTGACCTAGCCCAAAAACGGATACAAGCCTCCGAATCCGCGATCGACTAAGACTTTCGATCGCAAAGCTAAAATAGTCTAAGCTCAAGGTATTCTATCACCCCTACACTAACTGAGGAAAAACCATGACGACGCTGCTAATTCAAACCCAAAGCGTCCCAATGACAGTCAATTTCCCTGCGATCCAATCGATGACTGTTGAACAGTTTTATGAATTCTGTCTGGTTAATCGCGATTTGAGAATTGAGCGTACTGCCAGTGGGGAAGTTATCATTATGTCACCCGCCTTTTCAGATACAGGGAATCGAAACGGTAAGATTGCCCTACAATTGGGGAACTGGGCAGAAGAAGATGGCACAGGTGAAACGTTTGACTCCAGTGCAGGCTTTACCTTGCCGAATGGAGCAACCCGCTCTCCCGATGCCTCATGGATTAAACTAGAGCGCTGGAATGCCTTAACTGAAGAACAAAAAGCCTCATTCGCACCGATTTGTCCAGACTTTGTGATTGAATTGCGGTCTGCTAGTGACACTCTCAAGGGATTGCAAAACAAGATGCAAGAATATATTGAGAATGGTGTATCGCTCGGCTTTTTGCTCGATCCCAAAAACAGAAAAGTCTACATCTACCGTCCCGATTGCGAACCTGAAATCTTGGATAATCCTGAAACAGTCAGCGCCGATCCAGAGTTACCGGGATTTGTCTTGCGGATGGCAAAAATCTGGTGATTTAGATTGTTAAACCATACTCAAAGACATCAATTCATCAGTCATTTCAAAATTCGCCGTCACGCTTTGCACATCGTCCAAATCTTCCAGTGCATCCATTAACTTCAGGAGCGATCGAGCTTTTTCAGGAGTGTCTATTTCCACTGTATTGCTGGGAATCCAGCGAGTTTCCGACTGCAAAACTGCAAAACTTTTTTGTTTCAAAACATCAGCCAACTGTTCCAAATTAGCCACGCTTGTAAATACCTCTGCACCTTCAGTATCCTCATCAATTAATATCAAATCATAAGATTCCGCAGCCGCCTCTAGCGACGCTTCAAACAATTGTTCCTCATCAATCGGGCCGCGTACCGTACAAACTCCTTTGTGGTCAAACATCCAGCCCACACAACCTGTTTCGCCCAAGTTTCCGCCATTTTTAGTAAAAGCTTCTCGCAAGTCAGCCGCTGTGCGGTTGCGGTTGTCTGTCAGCGCTTCAATCAGAATAGCAACCCCGCCAACGCCGTAACCTTCGTAGCGAATAGCTTCTAATTCCGAACTTCCCCCCGCCAAGCCCGCACCTTTGGCGATCGCCCTTTCTATGTTTTCATTAGGAATATCCGCCGCCTTGGCTTTTTCAATAGCCGTCCGCAGTTGAAAATTGCCAGCGGGATCGGGAACTCCGCTGCGGGCCGCGACAATAATTTCGCGAGATATTCTAGCAAAAACCTTGCCTTTAACGGCATCAACTCTAGCTTTTTGGCGTTTAATATTCGCCCACTTACTGTGTCCTGCCATACCTATTTAAGCTTTTCGATTTAAAATGTGCGATCAAGATTAAACAATAACACCCAGATTCGGACTAATCAGATTAACGTAGGGTGCACCTCGGCGCACCTTACACACATAGCATAAAATGCGATTTTTCGCACGAATCTCAACTTTAATTAAACCGGATCACGGCTTCAGAGTCAGTCAGGTGAGAAGTATCGCCATTAAGTGCGATCGACCATTCTCCCTCACCCCGCACCACTTTCACCAAACAGCATAAAGAAGCGTTAATTTCCGTTTCTGCACAGCCCGCCAGCCCGATCGCAGTTCCTAAAACCGACGCACCGTGACCTACCAATAGCATATCTTCTGGAAACTCAGTCGCGAGGCGTTTAGCAGTTTCCCCCGCCCTTTTGAGACAAGCTTCCCCAGTTTCGGGATAATTAGCAATACCGCCTTTGTAGGAAGCATCAATCCTGGGAAAACGCCTGCACAAAGCTTCGACTGACTCTGTTTCCGGCATTTCTGTCATCCATTCCGGATTCAGCCATTCGCACAGTCCCCACTCTAGTTTAATTGACAAATCGAGAGCTTCTGCCGCGTGATTTGCTGTTTGGACTGTTCGCAGAAAAGGGGAAGCAAAAATATGAGAAATTCCTTCACCTTTGAGGCGATTGGCGAGTTGTTTAGCTTGAACGTGACCGTCTTCGGAAAGGTGGGGATCGTAGCGGTGTTCTGCGGTGATAAACCAGTCGGGGTTAACGAAGTCGATGCGGTTTCCGTGTCGTGCGATCCAGACTGTTTGTGGCATGAGTTGGTTTGAGTTTGGCTTCTAGGTGTAATATTATATCAAAGTTTGTTAATTTGATTTCTTGCGAAGCTATTGATGAGATTTTTTTTAACCGCAGATGTACGCAGATAGACGCAGATGGATGGTGGATTGGGTAAGGGGTGATGGGGTGCGATCGCTTTAGCTTTCATTAAATTTTTGATAGCCACTTATCCAAGGATAAATTTATCAATGAGTCGAGAGAGTGATATGGCAAAGTAAGTTCTTTAAATTTTGAATAATAAAAATTATTTACTCCATGAACTACTCGGTTTATCTCTGTTTCTGATATATATTCTTCTATACATCTCACTTCTTCATATGTTGCCAACTGGGAATCAATAATTTTTTTATAGGCTTGCCAAGCAGTATCAATATTACTTTGCTTGATTTTTTCATAAATATTCTGCCTTTCGTATTCATTATTTTTATAGTTATCGGGATTTAAAATAGCACTCATTTTCCAGCCGCGATATATGATAGTTTTTTTTGTCGCTGATATTTGTCTGCCCACTCCACTTTTAACATAACCTTCGATCAATGCCTTGTCATTCCAATTTGTCCAAATTCTTGCTCTGCCAATAGTGTTACTTGTCAGGCCTTTTAATGGCACCCATAGAAATAAGATTATAGTTCCTTTGCTATCCGAACATAACTCAGCACAGAATTTACTATTTTTACTGTTTCCCTTTCCATACTTGATACTCCCAGCCGACACAACTTCTTCCATCCGCTTATCAAAACAGAGTAGTTTCTGCCTAGTTTTTAATATTTCTTGCTGTTGACTAAGATCGCAATTACTCAAAAGTTTCAACAGTGCTTTGGGTGGACTGGGTATGTTCTCTGTGCTTTCTCTTTCTCGATATGTAATCTCTACTCGTGCAATATGTTCGGCATCTACATCTTTAAAGTGTAAATATAATTTTTCCCCGTCAGGAACGATCGCAAATTGCAAAAACTGAAAAAATAGCCCGTGATACTTTCTGTCTGTAAAATTATCCCTGTGAAATTTGGGCGCAATTGCTATTAATCGAACGGGTTGAGCGTAATCCACGCGATCGCCAAAAGGTTTGTGTTCCAACAAAGCATCGTAATAACGGGTTAACTGCTGAACGACATATCTATCTTCGCCGTTTTTCAACTCCAGCACAACTAACCGTTGATTCTCGTCCACCGCTATAATATCGCATCTTTGCTCGTTGACAGTGAATTGCCGCTTGATGACTGTCAAACCGAGCAAGATCTGCAAGTGAACTTCGACAAAATCCTCTAAGGCTTCTTCATTTGCAAATTCCCACCCAGACCCTGTTTTCCTCAATGCGGCGCTGCTTAGCATTTTGACAATTCTTAAAGTCTTTAACCAATTTTACCGCAACTGTGCGTTATCGTGTCCACAACTATTTGACACTGCGCTAAAATTACATCAGTCACTCTGTATTGTCCAATGGCTCAATCTATAAAGCAACTCCACGCCCAAATTCAAGCCATGCCCAGCGATTCGGTTAAGGCGATCGTGCTTTCATGGCTGAATCAGTCCAACGGTAATCTCAGCAACTTTGAACGCCTAATCCCAGAAATTGCCGAGGAAACGGAGGGATATCAGTGGGGAGAAATTGGCACAGTAAACGAGTTTCAACCCCTCAGCAAAGAAGAAACGATCGCCCAAAGTCTCAGGGCATTGCAAGATTATTAGACAAACAAGATAGGTATTTCGGGCGATCGGGTTAAGCAATGAGCCGATAGTTTAGGAAGCGATCGTTTTGGCTACCTATGCCAAAATAAAGTTAGACAATAAAGTTAACCATTCATCATAACTTTTATGACTCTTACACTCACCTTACCCCCAAAAATCGAAGCACTGCTGCGCCAACGGGCGGAAAGTACAGGACAAGATATAACCAACGTTACCCTAGCTGTTATCGCGTTCGGACTTAGCTTTGATGAAAGCGATTTCTTCGAGGCATTAGAAGGGATTCAACGCGGACTTGATGACTTGGATCGGGGTCAGTTTTCTACTCTGGAAGAGTTTGTCGATAGACAAAACCAGAAATACGGACTTTCTTTGGAAGCATAATGTATCGCATTGACTTTTCCAGTACAGCTCAATCTGAAGCTGATGCAGCGTTTCTGAACTTTTCCCAATTCACGACTCCCGAACGCGCTCAAGCATGGTATCAGGGTTTGATTAAAGCGATTTCCTCACTGAAAGAAATGCCGCGTCGTTGTGTTTTAGCCCGTGAAAACGCGTTTTTCAGCCAAGAGATTCGCCAGCTTCTGTATGGAAGTGGTAAAACCACGTATCGCATACTATTCACTATTTTTGACGATCAACCCATACCAACGGTGAGGATTATCCACATTCGCCATGCAGTCCAGCGTGCGATTGGCGAACCCCAAGATGAGGCATGACCTTATGCTTAGCTTATCTAATTTTTTTGAAATAAGCGATCGCAAATTGCCATGCCCTCCGCAGCCGCGAATCACATTCGCCCTCTAACTCGCAGCATCTTATTCCCGCCTTTTTGAAACTCATAAGGAGCCTCTTGAATTTCTACACTAAAATTTCTCTTTTTCAATTCGGCGACGATCGGGTTTAAGTGATCGGATTCCTCTCCGCTAAAACTCTGCAATAGAGGGAATACCCGGACTTCCTTTGCAACCCGACACATTTCTGTAATTGCTTCTAGATGAAATTCTTCGGAAAGCAGGTGAGAATAAGCAAATAAGAAATGGCTGCACAAAGCTAAATCGAATTGACCGTTCTCGAAAGGCAAAACTGGCAGCTCAGCATTCAGGTAGCGACCTTGCTGCAAGCCTGATGGAAAATCTTCTAAAAATTCCTGCATCGCCTTCATTCGCACTTCGCCTAGCTGGTACGGCGATTCAAAATTATTCCACAGGTAGCCGTCTAAATTGGCCTTAACACCGTCAATTACAGTTTGATATGTTTCTTGGATGCGATCGCCAATTTCTACCGCAGTAAACTGATAAACTGGATCGCAAGAAATTACTTTTTTACCTTGGCGAGTCATTTCGGCATTGAAACTCGCCGGGCCGCCCGCACAATCAAGAATTGCTAGTTTGAGGTCACTTGAGGTCAAGCTAAACATTCCTATGTATTCATCCAAGCAGCGTCCCCAGGGAATTACTTTATCCAATTTTAGTGACACTTGTCTTTGTCCTGCAGAGAGAATTATTTAACATTTTACCTCAAATCAGGGTGGTTTTTTCCTATCCCCTTTCTGTGGCGGGTTGATTTGTATCGCGAGTTATGTATGAAAAATTTTGCTCAAACGAGATCCTAATCCTGAGAACAGTGGGCGGGCTTTACACTTTCTTTACAAAAAAGGGGCAAAATAGTTAAGTGCGATCGTACAATTTTTATGCTTGCACTTGTGGATTTTGCAGCGAAGCGAGGCTACACTGGACAGCAGGGAAAATAAACTAAAATCCACTAGCTAAATTGCTCTTGTTCAATGGCAGGCTGCAACCAGGAAAGAAAGATGAAACATACCATTCAAACCGCTACAAGTCTGAGTTTGTCAGCACTCCTGGTGCTATTGAGTTCGCTGCCCAGTATAGCTCAGTTGCCTGCCGTCAGAAATCCTGCGCCCGCTAGGAACCCAAACCAACCGAGAGTACCGCCTCCACCACCTCCGGGATCGAGTTTGCCGGCGAGCGACACTTCTGGTTCGCTGACACAAGAAGCAGCTTATACTTTAGGGTCGGGCGATCGCATTGCTTTAGAGATCTTCGGCGTCCCTGAATTCAGCAGAGAATATCAAGTGTTAGTTGACGGGACGCTCAATTTGCCAATCATTGGTAGCGTCTCAATTCAAGGGTTGACGCTGGAACAAGCCGCTAACGTAATTACCAGGCGATACGAACCCTTCATCAATGTTCCCGTTGTTACCGTGACTCTGGTCGTCGCTCGCCCCCTAAATATAGGTCTTGCCGGTGAAGTTACTCGCCCGGGTTCCTACAAGATTAATCCCACTAGAGAAGGAGGAGGAGTAAAATTCCCGACTTTGATGGAAATGCTGCAACTTGCACAAGGGGTGACATCAGCAGGAGATATGCGAAATGTTCAAATTCGTCGTTCCCGCAGAGGCGGGCCGGAGCAGGTTACTACTGTTGATTTACAGAATTTTTTAGACACGGGAAATTTGCGTCAAGATGTCACGATCCGAGATGGAGATACAATTTTTGTACCGACAGCAAGGGCCCTTAATACCCAAGAAGTTCGTCAAAGAGCCAGTGCTAATTTTTCCGCTGATATTACTAAACCGATTGGCGTGGTAATTGTCGGGGAAGTAAACCGGCCGGGGCCTTATACTGTATTTGCTTCGGATGTACGATCGAGCAACCAACAAACAGAGTTGAGTTTTGTATCAATCGACCAACAGCAAGGAGCAGTTGTGGGCTTACCAACAATAACTAGAGCACTGAAAATTGCTGGTGGTATCACGACAGAAGCTGACATTCGCCGCGTGCAAATCCGTCGCCGAGTCAGAGGTGGCAACGAACAAACTATCATGGTAAATCTGTGGGATTTGCTGCAAAAAGGCGACGCAACTCAAGATATTTTGCTGCAAGAAGGAGATAGCGTAATTATCCCGACAGCAGCTACTGTAGACTTAGCGGAAGTTTCTCAAGTCGCAAATAGTAGTTTTTCTCCGAACGCGATTAGCATCAATATTGTAGGAGAAGTAATTAGGCCTGGCGCTTTGCAGGTGCGGCCTAGTACCTCCCTGCACCAAGCTTTGCTGACCGCAGGCAGTTTTAATCAATTGCGGGCAAAAAAAGACAAGGTAGAACTATTGCGATTGAACCCCAATGGTACTGTTTCTCGGCGCACGATCGAGGTGGATTTTGCTCAAGCGTTGAATCCTGACAATAACCCCACTCTCCGCAACGACGATGTGATTCTGGTAGCGCGATCGGGCTATGCTAGGGTAGGAGACAATATCAACAGTTTTTTGCAGCCAATAACAGGAGTTGCAACGGGGATCAGCGCTGTTAGCGGCGTTTTTACTGGGTTTCAAGCAACTATCAACGCTTTTCAAAACTTATTTTTGGGAGGCGATTTCGAGCGGCGAAATCAGCTCAGACAGATTCGCGAACAACGTCAAGACAGACAAGAGCAACGTGAAGACAGACAGCTAGAAAGAGAGATACAACGTGAAGATAGATTGCAGCAAGCAGAAGACAGAAGACTGCAACTTGAAGACAGACAGCGACAAATCGATCTGCAAAATCGGCAACTTGAGATTCAGCAGCAGCAAATTCAGCTCCAAAATCAGCAGCCGCAGCAAATTCAGCCACAAACTACGACAACTACTCCTTGATATCTAGTCAGGTAAAATAACCATTATAAGTTTGTAGTGAGGACTGAAGTCCTCCCTGCAAAAAAAATGATTGGGGTCGTTGAGTTCAAAACACAAGATTAAAGTCCGCAAGGAATTTGAAGTAATAATTTAAACACATATTATCTCATAAAAATTGCTAGTTGTTAAGGGAATATTCAAAATATTTAACAAAACTTTTCTGTATATATCTAAACCTTTAGCATTGAGGTGAACGCCGTCTATTGTTAAATCTTCATTCAGAGCTTTTTCTTTAAACAAGGCTTGTATACCGCTAGATTCCACGGTCAGATTTTCGTCGGCGGCTACTTTATTGATGAGAACATTGATTTCGTCAACTCTGGCAATTGTTCCGGCAAATTTAGGATTGTAGCTGGCGGCAAGAGTTGAGTAAAAAGCAGGAATCAGAATAATTTGTTTTGTTCCGATCGATCGCATCACGGCGATCGCCTCTTTTAAATTACTGACAAACTGCTCATCGCTAATGCCGTACATAGCATCATTTGTACCGATCGCCACAATCGCTTTTTTGCAGTTAAACCGAAGCGGCACTACAAGTTTAAGCTGTTCTAGCAGCGAAACTGAACTCATCCCTCCGATCGCAAAATTAAAATTTTCTTCACCCAAAGAATCGCTGAGGGCCGAGGAAATAGAATCGCCCCACACGCACCCTTGATATTGCTTGTCTTTAATTTGTTGTACCTGATTGTATACAGCAACTTGCCACCATAGTGCAGAGCTCACCGTATCACCAGCAGGTTGCGGGTTAGCTAACACCCGAAAGGGGATGTACGCCGACAATAACAAAGCCAACACGACGGAAATTAACCTAAATTTAACTTTCATAAAACTTGCTGCTACTTTAGTTTATGCTATTCATTGAACCAGCCGTCAGGATTTATGCAAATTTAGCGAAATTGCGATCGTCTTTTCAGGATAATTATTAATCAACCTTTTGCCTGCAACAACTGCGGCTGCAAAACCTGATTTAATTTGCCGCTGCGAAACCCCTCCAAATCCAAAGTCGCGTACACAAAGCCAAACTCCTGAAACACCGCGACTAATGCAGGCAAATCCGTATTTACCACAAACTCCTGAATCTCCTCCGCTGGTAACTCAATGCGCGCTGTATCTCCGTCCGATCGCACTCGCAAATTTTTCAGTCCCAACTGTCGCAAATACCGTTCGGCGCGCCCCACTCTTTGCAACTTTCCAACGGTGATTTCTTCGCCGTAAGGAAAGCGCGAACTCAAACAAGGTTGAGCCGGTTTGTCCCACCAAGGCAAACCCAATTCTTTTGCCAATTGCCGCACTTCAAATTTAGTCATGCCTACTTCTGCTAAAGGCGATCGCGCGCCGCGTTCCTTCGCAGCCTGAATTCCGGGACGATAATCCTTTAAATCGTCAGCATTCACCCCATCCACCACATAAGGATAACCCTTTGCTAGTGCTAGCGGTTTCAGAGTATCGTGCAGTTCGCTTTTGCAGAAATAGCAGCGGTTAACCGGGTTAGAAGTGTAATTTGGATTTGCCATTTCCTGAGTTTGTACTTCCTGGTGGGCAATCCCAATTTCTGCTGCTTGAATGCGCGCATCTTCTAAATCTTCGGGAAGTAGAGAGGGGGAAACTGCCGTCACTGCCAAAGCGCGATCGCCCAACACATCAAAAGCGATTTTTGCCACCAAAGTGCTGTCAATTCCGCCGGAGTAGGCAATCAAAGCCCGTTCCATTTGTGCGAAAATATTTTTTAATTGAGCGAGTTTTTCTACTAACATAATTTTAACTTTTTGTGACAATCAGAGAAGTAAGAAAGCAAACTAAAGAAAGAAGGATGAAGAAAGCATATCTCGATCGGGTTCCCTTTTTCCCTCGAACCTGTTCCTTTTTCCGACGGACATCGGACTTCTAATGCTATTCTGGATCGATACCGAGGGCTGCCAATCGAGCCAAAATTTCTTGATTTCGCTGTCTTCCCTGTTCCAGCAGCGTCTCGGCTAACTCTTTGTCTTGCTGTTGGCGATCGGCTCGCTGACGTTCATTTTCTGCCCGCTGGCGTTCATTTTCTGTCCTTTCTTCCGGCCACAAAAGCATTTCTCCGCCCGCAGTCCGCCAGCGCAGCCAATATCCTGTTCTACCTTCGCGAGTTCCCTGCCACACTCCCAAAAATAGATTTAATCCAGGTATTAAATAACAGCCGTTTTCATCAGAATTTTGATGGTCATAACGGTCTGATTCTAGCGCAGAAACTTCTATTTTGCCTGTATGCGACCGAAAAATAACATACCGAGGAACTTTGATTACTTGTTCGTAAAAAAACCACTTGCCGATTTCTTCTGTGTATTTGACAGAGTATTCATCGCCGTAAGTAGCTGATAGAAATTCCATCTCTACAACAGGGACTGTTCCTTCGGTATGAGGCGTGTAACTGCGACGGGGATAGTTGTGAGGCGAAGGTTGAACTGGCTGCACGTACATCCAGTCTGGGGCTTTGCAAATAGTGCGATCGTCCACAGCAGCACACAAAGCAAAATTAGAAACTATTAGCGCGTCTTGCATTAGTTCCGGGGAATCCACTACAGACTGGCGTACACCGTTAGCTAGCAAGGGATGGTCTATATCGTCTACAGGGTCGTCTGGTAGGATAAATTCATTGGGAAGTAGGCGCCAGGTAATTTTTAGCTGTGATATCGGTTTGTGAATTATAGCAGTCATAAGTCACCTCCTTTTACCAATAAAAATTTTAGTTTTAGTCGAGATTTCTGAGTGATTGCCTCCTTTATATTTTAGCGTGATAATTTGATATACTCACACTTTTGAAAGTAGCGAAGGCGCGTTTTAAAATTCCCTCCGGGAAAATATGGCGATCGCAATTGACAACAGCAGCACCGCATACAGCAAACCGTAGCCAGCATCTGTAATCAAACCTGCCAAGTAAGGAACTTGTCCGTAAACAGCATCATTTCTCAAATTGAATCTGGCTAAATCAGGCAAAACTAGATAAAGTCCCATCATCAATTGTTCAAGGCCAGGATTTTTAGTTAACTTGCCCAAAGCCACTAAATCCCGCGTCGAATGTCCCATCAAATAAACGCCAAATGTCAGTAAAGTTGCCAACAGCGAACTGCTGAACACCCCAAATAAAATCCCGACACCGGCCATGAGACACAGCTCAAACCAGATAAACAGCGAAGCGATTAAAATGCTTCCCAAAGGGAAAGGAATGCGGCTCAAACTCAGAATAGCCAGATAGATAACAGTCATTGCTGCTACAAGCACGGCCAGCACCGCCGACAGTCCTAAGTGCTTGCCCACAATTAACTCAGCCCGACTTATCGGCTTAGCAACTAACAGATAAACAGTCCGCTTTTCAATTTCTTTGTTGACCAGTCCGGTAGCCACAAAGACTGTGGCAATTAGACCGAGAATGCTTATAGCAGCCAAACCAATATCTAAGATAATTTTCTTTTCGGTTGTCGCCGCCAATTCCGGTATCAACCGTACCGAGGCGCCCATCAACAGAGCAAAAATAATAATTAAGTAAAGGATGCGATCGCGAATTACTTCCCAAAATACATTGGTCGCGACTGTCAAGAGTCTTCTCAAATTCATCTAGTTATTAACCCGTTAGAAACTTTCACCATACTTTAGTGTAAGGAAGAAGGAAGAAGGAACAGAGAAGAAGGAAGAAAGAGGGAAGAAGGAAGAAAGAGGATTTTTTTCATCTCAGACTCTCAGACTCTCCCACTCTCAGACTCTTTCACTCTCCCGCTATACCGATCGCAATTAGTTAACACAGACAGAATCAAACTTGAGTGTCCCCCGCCGTTCCATCTTTTTTCTGTCCGGGTTGAGAGCGTTTGATGGCATCGCAGGTTACAGTCGCCCTATTGCCTATATTGAACACCTCGCAAGATTTGGTAAACGAATATATTTCCGGTCTAAAAACCAGCCCCAGCCAAGTTGCCTGCATCTCTAACTGATAGCGGGAATCTCCTTGGACGATCGAAGTTTTGACATCCCAGCTCGCATCTTCTGCGACGACCCCAGTTGTTTTTAAGGCTTGATTCCGCAGAAAAAATCGCTCGTTGTCAATATCTATTAACATTTGCTCTACCTGCGCCCACGGTTTTGTGCGGGCTTCATTTCGCAGGTATCGCTCCATTTCATTGAGGATGACAACTCCTCGGGAGCGATTAATAGTTGGCTGTTGAAATGTCACCACATAATCGCTTTGCCTTAAATCCTGAGATAAAACGCTCGGATACTGTTGTATCCAACCTTGAATTAAAAAGTGAAAAGCAAACCAACAGGAAAACAGGATGTGAACTAGAGTAATCATCAAAAACTGAGGGCGCACCAACGACCTGATACCTTCCCGTTTTGACTCGCTATTCCAAATCTCTATTGTAGCAAGAACCACTACTGCTATAAGTGGGCCGGATATCCATGCTATTTCCTTCCTATCCGACGGTAATCTTATCAGTAACCACAAGCCAATTAAGATGCTTGTCACCCACGGACTCAGACTTACTCCTTTAATCACAAAAGGTTGCTGGCTGGTCAGCAAACCCATTGAAAGTGTAAAAAATAACCAGCTCATATCAAAAAGCAGAGTTCTCGTCCGCCAGTCAGTGACTGCCGCCACTGTCAGCAAAGCTAAAAAGATGCTGAGCAGTAAAGGAGTCTTCCAGTGGACAACTTTAGGCGGAATCATCGCCTTTTGGATTTTTTTATTGGTTTCCCAAAGGTTGTTCGTCAGCTTAGTGAGTTGCTGAGTGGCATCAAAAAATTGCTTCATCATAAATTTCAATAGACGCTTTGCAAAAACAACACGGTTAAAATAACGAGATTGCTAACAGTGTGGGCGATTAAAATTCCCCCAAACTGTGTAGTTACTTGAAAAGTTTTTTTGGGAGGACGACGCGTGAGGGTTGGTGGTCCTAAAAACTGAGGCTTGGAAGCTTTTTTATTCCCGGAAACCATGTTTTCTATGAATTCTAATCCCTGCCATTTAGCTAGAAAAGTTACTGCTAATACTGAGAGTGCTATCATAGTTATTGGGGCGTAAACATTATCCACACGTCCTAATAAAATATAACCGATAAGCTGTTCCCGCAATTCTTTGCTCAGAACGCTTTCAATGCCGAAGAAAACTAACCAGCCTACGCAAGTACAAGAGAGATTGAGGATGGCTGTATATTCAATGCTGGTTTTGGGGCCGAGTTTAAGTAGTTTTTGCAAAAACCACGATTCGATCGCGATCGCCAAAAACATAATTAAAATTTGCACCAAAATAGTCCGAAATGGGAAAACACTCGCAATCATAAGCCTTTAGGTATATCAGTCCGTGTTAAATTTTAATTGTACAGCACAAACGGAATAATCTTAACCGGAGGTTTTAGCACCTGATTCCGTTAAATCGCTGCTTAAAAGATTGGGGGTTAGAAGTTATCGTATAATCTGTTGAGATCCGCCAACAGAATGGAAAAATTAAACATTCAAGGCGCGCGATCGAATACCCACCCCGATACAGACTCAAACAACTGCTGATTATGGTAAGGAATGGCATTGGTATTCGGACAGCCTCATCCCGGTCGGAACGCGCTGCAGGTCAGATTCACGTCTACGACGGCGCTGGTAAAGGCAAGTCTCAGGCAGCTTTGGGAGTAGTGTTGCGGTCGATCGGGCTGGGTATCAATTCTGACTCGCCCACGCGAGTCTTGTTGCTGCGCTTTCTCAAAGGCCCCGGCCGCTCCTACGACGAAGACGGGGCAATAGAAGCCTTGCAACGGGCATTTCCCCACTTGATCGACCAAGTGCGAACCGGCAGAGCCGAATATTTTGGGGCCGAAGCAATCACCCGCTTCGATCGCGCCGAAGCTCAGCGAGGGTGGGATATCGCCAAAGGAGCGATCGCCAGCGAGCTCTATTCCGTCGTGGTACTAGACGAACTAAACCCCGTATTGGACTTGGGTTTGCTGCCAGTTGACGAAGTAGTCCAAACCCTCAAAAACAAACCAGAATATTTAGAAGTCATCGCCACAGGCCGAGCGGCCCCGGAAGCTTTGCTGGAGATTGCCGACTTACACTCAGAAATGAAGCCCCACTATCACCCCGCAGCGGCAGACCATCATATTTCTGGTATCGAAATATACACTGGAGCAGGCAAAGGCAAGTCTACGAGCGCTTTGGGCAAAGCTTTGCAGGCAATAGGTAGGGGTATCAGTCAAGACCAATCTCACCGGGTGTTAATCGTGCAATGGCTCAAAGGTGGCAGCGGTTATACAGAAGATGCGGCGATCGCAGCTTTGCGGCAAAGCTACCCGCAGCTAGTAGATCACCAGCGGTGCGGCCGAGATGCTATAGTTTGGCGGGGGCAACAGCAAGAGCTAGACTGCATAGAAGCAGAACGCGGCTGGGAAATCGCCAAATGTGCGATAGCCAGCGGTTGGTACAAAACGATTATTCTCGACGAACTCAATCCCACAGTAGACTTAGAACTGCTGCCGGTAGAGCCGATCGTAGAAGCCCTGCTACGCAAGCCGCGGGATACAGAAATTATTATCACCGGGCGCTGCCACAAACCCCACGCTTACTTTGACTTGGCAAGCGTACACTCCGAGGTATACTGTCACAAACACTACGGCGATCGGGGCGTAGAACTAAAGCGGGGCGTAGACTTTTAAAGCCCGGAGCGGTACCGAGTTCAATCCGGGCCAGAATTATTAAATGACGGCCCTGCCTGGAAAACCGGAAATTGCCACAAAGCCTTGTTACCAAGTAACAAATCTCCCAATTTCCCTTGTCTTCGGGATCACCCAGATCTGCCTTTTTTAATCTTTAATTTCCTCCCCCGGACGCGATCCCCGACCGCCAATCCAGAATGGAACATTAAGAATATGAGCCGCGTCTTGTAGAGCGTGAGCACCTGAGACAGTGCACCAGGATTATTAAAGGGTGAAGACTTTGAATATAAAAGCTTACAAGCAAAAAATCCGCGAGGGAGAAAGTCTAGACAGGGTTAACGCCAGTAGGCTAGACTTGCGGCTGGCAAACAGGTTAAACTACAGCGGAATCCAAACATTCGGTGTTCTAGGCAGTGTCTGTAGTCGCACCAGCGATGACCAACAAGTAGAGGAGTGAAGCTTTATGACAACGTTAACTGACAATTCCGATCAAACTAATTTAAACACTCCGGGACTGGGCCCGGATACAATCTTCGCTGGAGCGGGGGCGGATTTAATTACAACTTCTACCCTCGGCGGCAGTTTAATATTTGGCCAAGGCGATAACGATACTCTGACTTCCGTCGGCCCGAACGATACCTTGGTGGGCGGCGAGGACGAAGATTCATTAGTAGCCCAGCGCGAGCGGGCTTTGATGTTTGGCGATGCAGGCAGTGACACCGTAATCGCTCAAAGCCGGAATACGACCCTGTTCGGCGGTGCGGGAGAAGACTTGCTCCAAGGTACAGTAGATGGCAACCTCATGTTTGGTAATGAGGGCACTGATACGATGCTCGGAGGCGCCCTCGGAAGAGACAGCCTATACGGCGGCAAGGACAATGACTCCCTCGGCTTCTTCATCTCCGGCGGCGGCAACAACCTCGGTCTGCCCGTCGGCGGCAGCGCCGGTGGCAATGCAGGTAGCAACTACTTGCGGGGAGACCTTGGCGAGGACTACGTTGTAGGTATCAATCAAAAAGATACTCTGTTCGGCGGTAAAGGCAACGACACACTGTACGGTGTGGCCAGCAACAGCTATCTGTCCGGCGACCTTGACAACGATACTTTAGTCATTCGCAACACTAGCCAGCCGAACCAGTTTGATCCAGGCCGCTTCGTCACCATTGGCGTTGAGAAAACCACCTTGCTCGGCGGTGCCGGCAACGATTCTCTCGTCGGCGGTATCGCCGAGTTTGCCGCCGGCAAAAACTTCTTGGACGGTGGCGACGGCAACGACACGATCACGGTTTTTGCTACCCAGGATACCGCGTTGGGAGGTGTCGGCGACGACTTCATCACGTCAGGAACGACGGTGAGTGTAACTTTGAGCGGAGGGGCCCAGAGTTCATTTGGAGGCTTCGCGGGTCGCAACTTGCTCGACGGCGGAGTGGGCAATGACACGATCGTTGCAGCTTTTGCGACGGATACAATGATTGGCGGCGAAGGCAACGACAGCCTGAGCGGTACCTTTACGAACGCAGCCGGTGGAGATGGCAACGATACTATCAATGCTACCGCTGCCTTTTTTGGTAATGCTACTGGTACTGCTTTGATTACTCTCGAAGGCGGGCTGGGCAACGACTCGTTAATTGGCTACACCAATCCTACTACTGCCAGCAGCTTCACCGTCACCAACCTCATGAACGGTGGCGAGGGAAGTGACACCATCATCTTTGGCAGCAATCGCGATCGCGTGATTGGCAACGTTGCGGGTAACGACTTCATCTCCTACGCTAGTGGCGTCAGCTTTACCGGTCTTACAGCGCCAAACTTGATAAGCGATACCTTAGGCAGCAACTTCATTATTGGTGGCAACGGCACTGATTCCATCACTACTGGTAACGGGGATGATATCCTGTTCGGCGACTCATTCGATGCAACATTGGGGGACGATACCTTAAATTCCGGTGCCGGAAACGACACCCTGCTGGGCGGCTTTGGTAACGACTATTTGATCGGAGGCGACGGTAACGACTCTCTCGGCGGCGGGCCTGGTGCTGACACGCTGATTGGCGGATCGGGTAATGACAGCTTCTACTACAACAACTTCGGTGAGGGCGCCGATGGTACTAACGTAGACCAAATCGGCGATTTTACGGTCGGCCAAGACAAGTTTATCTTCCAAATCAATGGCTCCAACGGCTTCCCCAACTTGAGGGCATTCGAAGGTACGAATCGACTTTCTACGAAGGCGTTCTTGGGGCTTGAGAGTGGGCAGTACAACGGCAGTTTTGGTCCAGCCGGGGTGGTTTCATCAGCAGATCCGTTCGTCTTTTATGAAAATGAAACTGGACGACTAGGATATGACTCTAACGGTTTTGGTAATGCTGGCGGAGTAGTTACGCTGGCAAATCTGAATGGCAGACCGGGCGTGACGGCTTCTGACATTACCCTGATTTAATTTGGGTAAAAGTGGGTGAGGTCGATTCTGAAACATCGCCCTACCAACTCTCAAAACTAATTGTGCTTTGTTTCGAGCTGGGGATATCCATCCCTGGCTTTTTTGTGGGCATTGGGAATTGGGCATCGGGGATAGGGCATTGGGCATTGGGCATTGAAAGGAAGGGCAGATTCACCGATCCATTTTGCCACCCATCAATAATGTTGATAAACCAGCCACCCAACTCAAAGACGATATAATTGACATTTGAGTAACAGTCGATTATCGTAGCAGACTAATATTCTATTTTGTCCTTCAAAAAAAGTTATTAATAGTGAAACTGTCCAATGGTCATCTAGCCGATTTAGGCAATAAAATAGAAGAATATTCTCTAAATCCGAATCATCAAGAAGGAAAAAATAAAGCTGTTTTGTTGGCCAGTAAGTTAGGCATTACCCTAAAAAATGCTGAAATGCTCAAACAGGCTTTAAAAGAAGCTGCTATCAACGAAGATGTTGTTATTTAAAAAAACAATGAATACGGAACACATTACAACATGAAATTCTTGCTGAAAACCGAAGTAGGTGAATCTCTGATTCTAGCAGCTTGGATCGTCCGCTTAGGTGAAAGTTTCCCCAGATTAACAAGTTGTTATCCCGTCAAAAAGTGAGGTAAAAACAATGAAAACAATTAAAGACCTAGATATTGTTGCTTTAACTGAAGATTTAGAAGCCACCCATTTTGAAACAAAACAAATCATTAAATTATATAAAGGACAAGTATGAACAGTCGTGATGGAATTTGATGGCAGTGCTTTTGAGGTAGAATTTTCTCATCAAGATGGCACAACTTATGCAATGGAAACAATTCCAGCCACAAAATTAATGCTTTTACACTATGAGTTAGTAGAATCTGTAGGGGCAGTTCCTCGATGAATTTTGCCACGAATAATCTTTATAAACTCGCCCCTAGATATTGATACAAATAATTTAGTCTCATTATAAAAAATCCCGCCAACATATCGTTTGCGGGATTTAGTAGGCAGGAAACTTGTAGGGAATACTGTTACTAGGCTCGGTCTACAATCTCTTTGGCTTTATCTTTGAGGTCTTCTTTCAGGTGAATTGCTGATGCTTCATCCTGCTTGGCTTGACCTTCTAATTTATCTTTCTGATTGCCTGTAACTTCGCTAACAGCTTCTTGGATTTTGCCTTCAATATTCTTCGCTGTGGCTTCGACTCTATTTTCAATGCTCATAATTTTATATTCTAACTCTACAACTACTAATAAGCTGTCAAACATCTAAACTGCATTAACTAAGTTACCTTTATTTTTTACTTTTCGGTTCCATTTTATAATTAGTTCTCCTTCATTTAATAATTTATTTAACAGTGATTCTAGTTTTTCAATGGATTCAAATAATCTATTAGCAACATATTCCTTGGCCGAATGCCATACCAATTCAACTAAGTTGTAGTCCGGGCTATACTTGGGCAGAAACTCTATGATTAGATTAGGCAT